>JAQWCZ010000269.1 GCA_028705705.1 Paludibacter sp. | reverse complement strand
GTATTGGGCCGGAGAAGCAGCCATCTGCTTGTTGATTATTTCTAATTGTTTTTCGGCAGGATGAGCCGACAAAACGGTAGTGATGGCTTGCTGGATATCGGAAACGTATTGCTGCCCTTCTTTTTCAAGTAAACTGAAAAGCTGATTCAACTCTTTTTGAGTCACCACGTTTTTCAGAATTTGTGCACTCTTTTGTTGTACTTTCTGACTCCCTTTTTCCATTTCAGTCATAACAGCACCGGCATATAACGTAGCTTTCCGGTTGCTCAGGACATTCAGTGCAACCAGTTTTCCTCCTTCGCTGGCTTGGTCGTATACTGACATTACACCTGAGCTGACTTCAGCTTTTGAAGATAAGAGTGCATTTTCAGCCAGTTTTAATGTTTGGGTATCATCAGTCTTCAATAAATCCAATATGGCTTTTGTAGCTTCAATACCTCCGATGTTCGATGCAGCACGAATAGCCGCGGTACGCAAACCCGGATTTACGTTGTTGAAATAAGACAACACGAGCGGGAGTTGTTTTTCCAGTTTCGTGTTTCCCAGCCAATACAACATAACTTCCTGTGTTGCCGGTTCTTTTCTTGAAAGATTCTTTACAAGGCTGTTGGATGTTTTTTCATCTGGATTAAAATACAGACTTAAAGCCTGATTGACATATGCTTTGTCTTTATCGCTGACCGCTTTTTTTACCAATGATGCTTTATCTACAGTGGGAATCTGCATCAATATGTTCAATGCCGCGACTCTTGCTTCAAAATTATTGTTCTTAGTTGCATTGGATAAAAGTTTTTGAGCCGCTTTTTGAGCCGTAGGATCTTCTTTTCTCTCAGTAATTTTCTCAATCAGGTTGATATAAGCATCCAACGCACCTGATTTTTCATACTGATAATTTTTAGCTGCTGCTTTTGCTTCCATTGACTTCAGTGAAAATGCTGTACCGCATTTGCTGATGGCAGTGAGGATGATTTTATCACTTTCTTCGGATGTTGATTTTTTTAGTTTTTCAAGCAAGATGGGTTCCGCATCGGCATTGAAAGTTTGTCCCACCGCATTGATGATTGACAGTTCCGTTTCAGGAACAGCCTGACGCAGTGCATCGAGCAAAGCTCTTTTCGAAGCAGGTTTGTCTATAGCAACCAATGCCTGCGCAGCCGGATTGACCAGATTAGCATCAGTCAAATAATCGGTAAGTTTTTCGATGCTTTCCACTTCTCCAACCAATTCAAGCTGACGGATAATAAAGGCTTTGTGGACTTTGTTTTGGATTCTGTCTAATGCCTTTAAATAAGCTTTGGCTGTCATTTCCCGTAATGTTGCATCTGTTGCAACGTAATGAGTCCAACCGCTCAGCGCGAATTCAACTGTCGCATTTTTCCCCACCTCGGGTGGATTGAGCATGCCAACTAATTGCAACAGTCCTTCTTCGCCGGTAGAAACCAACTCAGCAATGACCTGATTGTATTTTTGGGTGTTAGAAGCAGGCAACTGGCTCAGTGCATCGGCTATAATGGTTGAGGTTGTCCTGTTTTTCGGCAGTTGCGCCATCGCCGGATGAATTATCAGCAGGCTTAACAGGCTTAACAATATTATTATACGTTTCATTTCTTGTATTTAAGAGTTTAAGAGTTTAAAAATTTAAGAGTTTAAAGAGTTTATGTGGATATCCACATAATTGTGACAGTTCTTTATCTTCACCTTCTAAGCTCCCCCTTTAGGGGGCTGGGGGGCTTATATACTCCACGGTGCCCGCATGGGTTGATCTAATAATCGGTTGGCTTCGGGGTCGTTGATGAATTCCTGTGTCAACGGGTTGAAATGCAGGGTGCGATTCAGACGTAACGCAATAACACCCAGGTTCACAATGGTGGAGGAACGATGACCGTTCATTTCATTCAACGCAAATTTCTGCCGGGTTTTGATGCATTCTAGAAAATCGGTATTTTGATCTGCCGGCTCGGGATAATCTGCCAGTTTGCGTTGCCAGTCAGGGATATCACAAACAAAGTTTTTATACACATTCCCATTTGGCCCCGTAATATAGGGTGTGTTTGGTTCACCGTAATCCTCTCCCCACAGTACAATCTGACATCCATCTTCATAAGTATAGGTGATTGAATTCCAAACGCCGACGGCATCCGGATGCTGTTGCGGTGCGTCCACTTCGATTTTCACCGGACTGGTATAATCTTTATCTAAAATATATTGTACCGGATCAATGTAATGCTGACCCATATCACCGAGTCCGCCACCATCATAATCCCAGTATCCACGAAAAGTAGTTGCTGTGCGGTGGGCGTTGTATGGCTTGAAAGGAGCCGGTCCAAGCCACAGATTGTAATCCAGTTCCTTGGGAATTGGTTGTGGTTCCAGGTCTGTTTTGCCAATCCAGAAAAACTTCCAGTTGAAACCGGTATGTTTGCTGATGGTAACTTTTAACGGCCAACCTAATAATCCACTTTGTATTAATTTCTTCAACGGTTTAACCGGAGTTCCTAAACCGTAGAAAGGATCTTTAAACCGGAACCAGGTGTTCAGACGGAAGATACGTCCATATTGCTGCATGGCTTCCACGACTCTCTTTCCTTCGCCGATGGTGCGGGTCATGGGTTTTTCACAAAAGATATCTTTACCGGCTTTGGCAGCTTCTACAGCCATGAGTCCGTGCCAGTGCGGCGGTGTGGCAATGTGTACGATATCCACGTTCTTATCCAGCAGTAAATCCCTGAAATCGTGGTACTGATTTACATTTTCCTTTAATTGGTCGGTTGCTTCTTTTAGATGAATTTTATTAACATCACAAATGGCAACTACACGTGTACCATCATATTTGAAATGTGATTTACCCATGCTGCCCACACCAATAACCCCTTTGGTAAGCTGGTCGCTCGGTGCAATGTATCCCCGTCCGAGTACATGGCGCGGAACAACGCTGAAAAGAGCTAAGCTTCCGGCGGTTTTGAGGAAGGTTCTTCTGTTTGTTTTCATGTGTATATTATTGCAAATTAAAGAGTTGATTTTCAATCTAAGATATTTAGTATATTTCAACAAAAATAATTAATTTATTTAACATACACTATTTTAACATTTTCTAAAAAAATATATTGGATAATTCTGCATGCAAAGTAAATTTATGTTTTTTGGGATTTCCAAACAAATATTGCCAGCACAAACGAAATTACTGAGGCTGCTATCCAGAAAGTCGCTGCCGGCATGAAGTTGTACTGAACATCTGTACCAACCACAATTTTGTTGCTCTCAATCAACCATCCACTGGCGATGTCTTGTAATCCGGCACCAATATAGCTGAAAATTCCAACAATACCCAAGGCTGCACCACTGGCATTACGAGGTACCAAATCAACAGCCATCAACCCACCAATAAAACAAATGAGTACCCCGATGGCAACACCGAACAATACCATGCTCAATACATTTACCCAAACGCTGTTACCGGAGAACACGAACAGACAAAGCGCGATGGTGTTGAGTACCCCGAAAAT
>JAQWCZ010000268.1 GCA_028705705.1 Paludibacter sp. | reverse complement strand
ATGCTACAGGATTCATTTTCTCAATGAACGTACGAATTTTTTCGATTGCACTTGGATGGTCGAGATTGACAATGGGCATGTATATCACCTCATTGAGGTAAGATCCAAATTGTTTGCTTACTTCTTCCGGAGATTTTCCACCTTTCATAATAATTTGTTTGGTTGTACCTGTTTTTTCAAGTAAAAGGTAAACTTCATCAAAAAAACGGTCAGCTTTATCGAGATTGATTAAAATCTTACCTTTTGCATACAGCAACGCTTCTTCGAGTGTAGGGATATCATGTTTAGTACTGATGGCACATCCGTTTCTGAGTTTTAGTGTTTTGATTGAATCAAGCGTCCATTCGTCCACTCTGCCTTTTCCTGTTGTTGTGCGATTCAACGTGGCATCGTGCATTAGAATCAGATGTCCGTCTTGAGTTTTTTGCACATCTAATTCAACAATGTCAACACCCATCTTGATTGCGCTTTCGATAGCTGCAATCGAATTTTCAGGGAAATTACGCCAGTCACCACGGTGTGCTACTATCAATACTTCCTGCAGATTAGGGTCTCTGAGTCTGGATAAAATACTGTCAGCTCTGCTTTGTGCATTTACCTGAAAGGGTATTATGAATATTATGAGACAAAAGATTATTTTACCAATATTTGTTTTAATAGTCTTCATTTTTTTTGTTTTAAATTAGTAGAATTGTGTTCTGAACCAGTCAAATCAACTTGTCTAAATCCACTTCATGGGGATGAAAAATAATCATTCATTTCTGTTTATTTTTACAGCCTTTGAAGTTATGAAAAACAAATAAGATTTCACCTATACTTTCAGAAAAATATTTTTACGATATAAGAAATATAAGAACAACCATTTTACTGTCATGATAGTCAACTCCAGAAATGTAGTTGAGAAATCACCCAATTCCGTATAAAAACCACCCACGAATATTTTAGCAACAATACCAAAATCGAAAATACCGGAAGCAATGTATATGGTAATTGAATTGAGACCATATACCCTGAACGGGAAAGTCCATTTTGTATATCTTTTGACATCAATTACCCAGTAACACAGGCACAACAATAACAGTGAAATACCGGAAGTGATTGAGACAAATGAACCAGTCCACAGGTACTTATTGATTGGATATATAAAACTCCAGAGTAATGCAGCAACGATGAGTACAATTCCAGCAATCAGCATTTGTTTTGTTTTTTTTGCATGTGAGATCTGGCTAATAAGCAAACTGCCGGCAAGGACACCCACCAAAACACTCGCTATTGAGGGGAAATTACTTAAGATACCTTCGCTGTCGCCAAAACCGTAACAACAAAATCTGCCGGGTAAGAATTGCTGATCAATAAATGCACAAAGATTGCCTTCGGGAGTAAGGTTATAAGCTCCATAACCCGGAACAGGGACAAGTAAAAGTAAGAGCCAGTATCCAAAGGTTAAAGCCAGTATCCAAATGATCTGCCCTTTTTGTTTGAAGTTAGTAATGATAAAAGCGGCGAACAAATAAGCAAATGCAATGCGGTGTAACACTCCGGTATATCGGAAATTTTCGAAGTCGAGGTTCAAAGAACCATTGTATATCATACCTAAAAGATAGAGCAAGACGACACGTTTTATTACATGTTTGTAAATATCCATCTTTGACTCACCCTTCTGTAATCGACGTGTTATTGAAAGCGGCATACTTACTCCAACCAGAAACATAAATAAAGGGAAAATCAAATCATAGAAATGAAAACCCGACCACGAGACATGATGTAGTTGTTGAGAAATGCCAGTCCAGCCAAAGAAGGCAAACAATGCCAGAAAGAATTCTTCACCACCTGATATCCAGAACATATCAAATCCGCGTAAGGTATCAACTGATAAAATGCGGGCTGGTTTTTTATTTTCTGATGTTGTGTTTTCCATTATTATAATTTTGGATAACAAATGTAATAAATATTTGTTTCTATATGATTAGTTTAAAAGTAATGTTGTTTATAAATAAAAAATATATTCCGGGTGAATGTCCGTTAAAATCAACAACAATAGAAGTTTCTTTATTGTATGTATTGAGCAGACATCTGCCTAATCGGTCATATAGTGTAATCACGCTGTCGCCGGTAATGTTGTTAACTTTATATTTGGTATTGGACAATCTGTATAATTTCATTTCATCCTGAACTGTTGAGCTTTCGAGGTTTGTTTCTTCATCGATATATTCATAAGCACCAATGCAAGATTTTAATTGTCTGGATTTACCACGTTGATCATATTTCACATATCCTGTGGTTTTCCCATCTCCATCCAAATCTAGCTGAAAAGAACTTTCAACCAGCCTTAAATTGGCTGAAAGACAATTGACGACATTATTATTAAATACAGGTTTCAGAATGCTTACTGTAGGTGTAAAGCCTCCATGGTTTTGAATATTGGCAGTGAATTTTCCATCTTTAACATATCCGTCTAGTGTTTTAGAAAGTGAATCTACTCCAACAGCATAATTCAAAGCTGTCAGGTCAGTTGAATTCATTGTTATACTAACATTTTCCGGCGATGTAAATAGGTTGTATGTTTCTTTATTGATAACAGTGTTCCCATCAGTTGAAAAATCGCCACACGCATTAGCACCATAATTTCCTGCTATTATATTATTCATAAGAATAGTCGAGCCACCATAAATATTTAACGCAGCACCTTTGAAAATAGAGATGTTTGTGCCTGAGTAATTTGACTGGTTTCCAACAATGGTTGTATGTGCGATATTGATTTTCGTGTCAACTGAATGCATTTTTGCATAAATGGCTGCTCCTCCATAAGTACTTACTATAACAGGTAATCCGCTAACTCCATTCAACTGATTGTTGGCGAAAGTATTGTTTAAAAGGTTATGAGAGATAACATTGCTATTGCTCATCAGATACAAAGTGCCAAATTTACTACTCGTATTGCTTTCAAAAGTATTATTCTGAAAGAATGAAGTTTCAGTTTGTGTCAAACATATTGCACTACCCCCTGATGCATCATTGTTTTTGAAGTATGAGTTGTTTAATGTAAAATTCGTGAGAGCAGTAAAATTTGCACCTCCTCCATTTCCGGTAGCTTTGTTGCTGTTAAAAATACAGTTATTTATATCTATAAATTCACATGATGCATATAATCCTCCACCAGAATTAGCAGTAATATTATTATTGAATTCAACATTTTCAATCTTTAATTCAAATCCTTCTGTGTATAATCCCCCTCCATTAATTAAACCTTCAGCATGTGCGTTTTCAAGGATAAAGTTTTTCAGGGTCAGGTTATGGTATTTTGGAATTGAAATCAACTGATATAAATTATCCGAAAAATTACCGGAATCGTCATCATTATTAACATCTCCGCTGATTATAGTCTTACCTGTAATCTCTGAAAAATCCTCGTTGTAGCCACCAATTAGTATTACAGATGAATTAGGAGTGAAGCATGAAGTACGAATATCGGGTTTTAATCCAGGAATGTATCTGTCGGCAGTGATTTTT
>JAQWCZ010000267.1 GCA_028705705.1 Paludibacter sp. | reverse complement strand
CGGAACAAAAGAAATCAAATCGTTCAATTTCTTCATTCCGGGTACTGGTGGAACATGCCATTGGTGGTGCAAAAAGATGTCGTATTGTCAAAGATCGTTTCAGATGTCACAAGTTTGGTTTCGACGACTTGGTCATGGAACTTGCTTGTGGACTCCATAATTTGAGAGTTTCGCTGAATTACAGCGATATATAATATTAATCGAAATAATGTCTAATTTATTTCTTTAGTTTTTATAATAACAGGCTTAATTGTTTATTTTCATTACTTCTTAAATGTCTGGTAAGTTGAATCTGTAAACGCAGAGGAATTAAATTCGTCACTCCAAATCAAATTAATGTCTTGTGACGGAACATCATCACAAGACATTAATAACAAGTTGACGATTAACACACTATTCAATAATTCTTTATTATAACAACATTTTTGTTTTTTAAGAATAACATACATATGAGAAGAAAAAATTTAAATCTGGACAAAATGAATTAAATCTTGAGTATTTATTGGTTTTGCAAATTCAGAATCTCCTATTTGATATCTTTCAACCACGATGTAAGTTCAGACAGTACTTCTTCCTTAAACTTAAAGTCTTTACTGAAATCCCAGCCATAACCTCCTGAAGGCGCATACATCAGACCGGCTAATAAAACACAATATTCAACCAAATATCTACTTAGGGTTGAAAAAAAATCAAGTTCTTTTGAGAAAAGAATACTCCACAAATATTGATGAATTCTCGTGTAAAACTGTATGAAAGCAGTACAGCCTACAAGATTAAAATTAGGATGGTAAAAGAAAGGTAACTTTTTATTATGCAGAAAATATCACATATAGTGAATTAAATTAATAAAAAAACAATATCTTATTTTGTCTGATTTACAGGAATAAAACTCCCATTTATTTCTTTTATATCAGTTAAATTCGAATAATCATACTGGTGAATGCCATCGTCTGCTATCATCATCAGCACATTATTATAAGGGATAACATCATAGCCATCAAAACCATTACTGAAATGTTTTATCAGATGCTCATCAATGGTTGTTACATCTGTCACATCATATACTTTCAAACCATCATCACAAACAAACAGGGTTTTTCTATCAATGCCAAGTCCTTTTGGACTGGTCATTTTATAAGTTTCTATCATTTTCGGCTCTACTTTATCACTTACATCTATCACAATCAGCTCATTTTCTTCCTGTCCGCATGCATTTCCCGATCTGATTGTTACATAGGCAATATCATCAGAAACCACCACAGGATCACATCCCTGTGCATGTGTTATTGTCGATTTCCAAACCGGTGAAACCGGATCCTCAACCGAATAAATAAGCATGCCCGTGGGGGTTCCTAAAAACAAATGATCCCCGTAACTGAAAATGGTCTCCACATTGAATCCGACAGGAAAATTTTCAACCACACGCTCCGGTAACAATCCTGATAATTTGAACACCTGCATTTGGTTGTTGATAACCACATATAAATTATCCTGATACAATGCAAATCTGGACATAGAGCCATTGATGCTGTTTCCTCCCGTGTTTACATCAATATTTATTTCAGGTGTTGCATACACATCTCCCTTCAACCACCACCAAAACCATCCGTTATTATACTCCTCAACCTGTTCTGTTCTTTTTACTTCATTCCAGCCAACAACAACTTTGTCTTGCTTTTTATTATAAATCATTTCGTAGTCTATTCCATATTCATTATCCACGAAGGGGATAGCTTCCGGGAAAACGTTTTCTAAACGACCAACAAACACGGGTTGGGCCGGATTGCTCACATCAAACCAAACTAAATCGATATAGGAATCAGCATAGAGGATGTTTTCACGGATAGAAATATCGGCATTCCCCAGCAATTCAATATAACCTGCTATCTGAGGATTAGCCGGATTTTGGTTGTTGATGATGTGAATTCCTTTGCCCGGTTCCGACATATACAGATAACCATTATAAAAACTGATTTTACCGTATCCGGTAATTTCATGAGCAACCTGGTTGATTTTTACAGAATTTCTAAACTCATCAGCTTCCATAAAAACAGGTTCGTTCACCCAATAGGTTACAGTTTCAGATATCCGGTCTTCACAAGAGATCAGTATTGATAATAAAATTATTAAAGGGAAAAAAAGCTTTTTCATACATTAATATATTAAAATGACATTCTCAAACCGGTATTTAAACTTACCAATAAGGGTAATTCCTTTCGAATACTGAAAGGTTGATCATTCTCAAAGTAGTATGACAATTTCGGATCAAAAAACAAAGATATGTTTTCCAACAAATCGTAACTAACACCCAATGTTCCATTTACAGACCATTGTACTCCTTCAACATCGGTATTGGCAGATGTATTCACTTCCACATTATCCCAGTTTTGATATTGTCTGAAATCTGTTCTAAGTCCCTTTTCAATCATTCCTCCACCGGAGACATATATTTCCCATTTATGTTCTTTCAACAATGACCAAACCAAATTGACCGGCACACCCAGATAATGTAATTTCACTTCTGCCCGGAAATCTCCTGATGTACTTCCCGACAAACGTGTAAGCAAATAAGTGTAAACCAGACCGGATTCCACCGCCAGGTGATCGGTCAGCGGTACGCGGGAACTTATTCCAACTGAAAATGGCGGCAGGTATTCCTTGTCACGGAAATCATTTGGGGTAAGCACATTGCTGAGTTTTTCCGGAAGATTTACCAAACCTTCAGACCTATAGGCTCGTGATCTGCCCGGAATTGATACGGACGAACTGGCGACACCGGAACCCAAAGCAGCTAATAAACTGGTTTTTTTGTCTTTTTGGGGAATCATTTCAGTCCAGTCACTTTGATTTTCTTCAGGCAAAGAAAGTTGGTTTATTTTTCTCTGCTTTTGAGCATTATCCTTCGTTTCCATGATTTCATTTACCGGCATATTTTCATCTGATTCCTTTCCTGTTGTTTCAGCATTTTTTTCAGCTATTACTTTTTCAGCATCTTCAATCGAACTCACTTTTTCAAGAACCGGAGTGGCAGTTTCTTCTGATTCTGATTGCTTTTTAATAGAAGATTTTGTTCCTCCCTGTTTTTCAATTACAGGAGTATCATTCCGGGTGGTATTTACTGATTGTTCCTGTTCATCCGGAACCACGACAAACTGCTGAGCCTCTTTTTTATGTTGTGCTATTTCTTCTGAAACCGGAATCACCTCATCCCGAAGATAAATAAAATTACCCACTGAGAATAACAAAGCCAATCCGGCTGCCACAGCCACAGAGGCATACAACCATACCGGCATGAAACGTTTCCGGGGTGCTATGCGTTTTTCAATTCCTTTCCACAAATCAGCATCCACCGGCATCGTATGATTTTTCAGTTTTTGCCTGATTTGATCTGTGAAGGCATCTGTGTTTTGATTATGTTTATTTTCTTCCATTTTCATACAATAATAAAATCGCGTTTTGCAGCATCTTCCTGGCCCTCAAAAATAAAGTTCTGGAATTTACTTCGGTAAT
>JAQWCZ010000266.1 GCA_028705705.1 Paludibacter sp. | reverse complement strand
AGCTTTATTCCCTATCATTTACGTAAAGGCTTTAATTTACCAACCTATGAACATCAGGATGCCATTACATCATATAATTTTTATCGTTTGATCCATAGGGCTAAGAAAATATTTTTACTTTACGATTCCCGGATTGACAATGGAAATACCGGAGAAGTCAGTCGTTTTTACCAACAATTAAAATATCTCTACAATCTCAATATAAAAGACAAAAAGATTGTTTATGATGTTAAAATTAAAACGCCGGAAACAATCAGCATGATTAAAAACCGGCAGATAATTGAAAAATTCAAACCTTTTTTCGATTTGAATGAAAAGGATACACATCTCTCAGCCAGCAGTATAAATACTTATATCAAATGCCCGCTGCAATTTTATTTTAATTATATCGAAAAAATAGAACCAGTTGATGAAATTTCAGAAAGCATGGAAACTAATGTTTTTGGTAGTATATTCCATGAAGTGATAAAGTCGATTTACGAACCGTATGAAAACTGTAACATTACAAGTGAAATTTTAGATACTTTGATTAAAAATGATATTTACATAAACAGGCTCATCAATCAGGCTTTCGCCTATCATTATTTTAAACAGCCAAAAGGAATGACCGTTGAATTGACCGGAAATAATCTCCTCATTGCAAAAGTGATATTGAAATATATAGGTGGTGTATTAGAAAATGATAAATTAATCGCACCATTTGAATATATAAAAGGAGAAAAACGATGTTATGAGAACTTGCCTACTAAGTTTGGTCCGGTAAAAATTAAAGGATATATCGATCGGGTTGATGCAAAAGAAGGAGTAGTCAGGATTCTTGATTATAAAACGGGAGCCGGAACGCTTGAATTCAGATCCTGGGAAGATTTATTTGCTCATGATCAGGATCCAAAGAAGCAAGCTTCACACGTACTTCAAACTTTCTTGTATGGTTTTTTGTATAAGAATGAGTCGAAACACGCCATCATAATGCCCGGAATAGTTTACACAAAAAATATATTCCATGAAAATTTTTCAAATCAGATTATTTATAAACCTGCAAAAAACACGTCCATTCCGGTTGAAAATTACGCAGCGTATGAAACAGAATTTATATCCGGGTTAACAGCTTGTGTTGAAGAAATTTTTGATCCGGAAGTGCCTTTTGTACAGACAAGTACAATCGAAGCATGTAGTTATTGTGATTTTAAAACGATTTGTAACAAATGATATATTTGTTTTAGTTTATACATCAATTTATCAAGTTATGATAAAATTTCTATCCCATATTATAAAGATTCATCCCATATAGCGGTATAAAACCACAATACAACCACAATATTCCCAGTTTTTTAAATGCTAAAGATATATCATTTTTCTTTGCACTCGATTTTCAATCACAAACAATAAACAGCCTGAAAATGTTATTATAATATGTCAAAATTCAAAGGAGCAATAGTAGTTAATACTGAAAGATGTAAAGGTTGTGACCTGTGTGTGGTCGCATGTCCGACTAATGTATTGGCTTTATCCAAAGATGCAAACACCAAAGGATATAATTTTTCATTTATGGATAATCCGGATTCATGTATTGGATGTGCTGCCTGTGCTCAGGTTTGTCCGGACGCATGTATAACAGTATATAAAATAAGATTATGACAAAACATAAAGAAGAAGTCACCCTTATGAAAGGCAATGAAGCCATTGCACATGCAGCCATTCGCTGTGGATGTGATGGATATTTTGGTTACCCGATTACACCACAGTCTGAGATTCTGGAAACATTGATGGAACTTGAGCCCTGGAATACAACAGGTATGATCGTGTTACAGGCTGAAAGTGAACTTGCCGCTATCAATATGGTATATGGTGCAGCCGGTTGTGGGAAAAAGGCCATGACATCATCTTCCAGTCCGGGCGTAAGTTTAAAACAAGAAGGCATTTCCTACATGGCAGGAGCAGAATTGCCAGGTGTCATCGTGAATGTAATGCGTGGAGGTCCCGGTTTGGGAACCATTCAACCCAGTCAGGCTGATTATTTTCAGGCTGTTAAGGGCGGTGGACATGGAGATTATAAAATGCCGGTATTAGCGCCAGCATCCGTGCAGGAAATGGCTGATTTTACTGTATTGGCATTTGAACTGGCATTTAAATACCTGACACCAGCCATGGTATTAGCTGATGGTATTATCGGACAGATGATGGAGAAAGTAATACTCCCACCCTATCAGCCTAGGTTGAATGAAACGGAAATTCGGGAAAAATACCCCTGGGCTACATTGGGCAAGACCAAAGATCGTAAATCCAATTACATTTCTTCTTTAGAGTTACAAAGTGAAGAAATGGAGCGAATTAACCAGCGTTTACAGGCAAGATACCGCGAAATGGAAAAAAACGAAGTCAGATATGAACAGATTTCCTGCGAAGATGCCGACTATGTGTTTGTTGCCTTCGGAACCATGGCGCGCGTCTGTCAGAAAGCTGTGGAATTAGCCCGTGCAGAGGGAATCAAGGCCGGCTTGATTCGTCCAATAACACTTTTCCCCTTCCCCAAAAACATTATTAAAGAATTAGCTACCAGAGTTAAAGGTTTTATTTCCATTGAAATGAGTGCCGGTCAGATGGTTGAAGATGTAAGACTTACCGTTTCAGGAAAAGTACCGGTAGCATTTTACGGTCGCATGGGAGGTATTGTACCTTCTCCGAATGAAGTTCTAAATGCATTAAAAACTAATCTATTATGAATGTTACTGATATCATAAATCCGGCCAATTTAGTTTACGAAAAAACTACCGTATTAAATGATACCCCGATGCATTATTGTCCGGGATGCAGTCATGGCGTGGTTCACAAGATTTTGGGCGAAATCATACAGGAAATGGATATTCAGGATAAAACCATTGGTGTGGCTCCGGTGGGTTGTGCAGTCTTTGCATACAAATATCTTGACATAGACTGGCAACAGGCAGCACACGGTAGAGCGCCGGCAGTGGCAACTGCTATAAAAAGATTATTACCAGATCGTTATGTATTTACCTATCAAGGAGATGGAGATTTAGCAGCCATTGGTACTGCTGAAACCATCCATGCGTGTAATCGGGGTGAGAACATAGCCATCATCTACATTAATAATGGAATATATGGTATGACAGGCGGACAAATGGCTCCAACTACCCTCATCGGCATGAAATCAACCACATCTCCAAAGGGACGAGATTTGCCGGTAACCGGTCACCCTCTTGATATGTCAAAATTATTGGCAGAACTTGAAGGAGTTTGTTATGTTACCCGACAAAGTGTGCATACAGTAGGAGCTGTAAGAAAAGCCAAAAAAGCCATTCAAAAAGCCCTGGAAAATTCCATGTTAAACAAAGGTACTTCTGTCGTAGAAATTGTTTCAACTTGTAGTTCAGGATGGAGAATGACTCCGGCAGAATCAAACGACTGGATGGTAGAGAACATGTTTCCTGTGTATCCCATGGGAGATTTAAAAGACGTTTGATTAGTGGTTAGTGGGTAATTAATTTTTATTATTAAGAAACAA
>JAQWCZ010000265.1 GCA_028705705.1 Paludibacter sp. | reverse complement strand
CGGTATTTTCTCTCCAACGGTTTTGTATGCCGGACGGATAATCCGTTTACTGGCAAAGTTCAGCTCTTCGATGCGGTGAGCGGACCATCCTGAAACACGCGACATGGCAAATAAGGGCGTGTAAACTTCTGTTGGTAAGCCCATCACGTCATACACAAATCCTGAATAGAAGTCAACATTGGTACAAACTTGTTTGTTGATATCTGAGCCTTTGAAGGTCATAAAAGCATTGATGGCTCTTTCTTCCAGCAGCTCAAGGAATGCAAATTCTTTTTGTCTGCCTTTTTCTTCGGCAAGTGAGCGTGCCAGTTCTTTCAGCAAAACAGCGCGTGGATCGGAGATCGTGTAAACAGCATGTCCGATTCCGTAAATAAGTCCACTACGATTATAAGTTTCTTTATTGAGCATTTTGTTGAGGTAGTTGTCAATTTCTTTCACGTTTGACCAGTCTTTGATAGCCTGTTTCAAATGATCAAACATTTCGATTACTTCGATGTTGGCGCCACCGTGCAGGGGACCTTTCAAAGAACCAATACCTGCTGCAATCGAAGAATAGGTGTCTGTTTGAGTCGAACTGGTCACACGCACCGTAAAAGTTGAGTTGTTACCACCCCCATGTTCTGCATGTAGTATCAGACATAGATCGAGCAATTTCACATCCAGGTCTGTATAGTTATTCGGACCTTTAATCATATACAGGAAATTTTCAGCTAAAGAAGCGCCTTCGAGTGGGTGACGGATGTGTAAAGAACGACCTTGTTGACTGTGACGTAAGATGTTGTAAGCATAAGCAATGATGGTAGGGAACTTGGAGATCAGATCAACCGATTGACGTACCAGATTTTCTTTTGATATATCATCAGCATGTGGATCATAGGTGTACATTTCCAACACACTCCGGGCAAGTATATTCATGATGTTCTGACCTTCCAATTCTAAGATATTCATTTTCATTTTGGTGTCTAACGCCATGGATTCGTTGATGATATTGGAAAAAGTCTTCAGTTCTTCTTTATCAGGAAGGTATCCTGATAAAAGTAAAAATGCAGTTTCTTCAAAACCCAACCGGTTTTCAGCTTCAATACCGTGTACCAAGTCTTCCAGATCCACCCCGCGATAGAAGAGTTTTCCCGGTATGGGTTTTAATCCACCTTCCGGTAGTCTTTCGTAACCAACAACATCACCAACTTTGGTGAGACCTACCAATACCCCTGTGTTGTCTTCGTTTCTCAACCCTCGTTTGACATTGAATTTTGTGAAAAGTTCTTTGTCAATACGACTGGTAGTTTTTACAGTTTCTGATAATTTAAAAATCAGATAATCTTTTTTATTACCCATAATGTTTTTTCTATTTTTTATTTGTTTCATTTTATTGCGTTGAGCGCGCTTCCGGCTTTGTACCATCCAATTTGTTGTTCGTTATAAGTATGCATTGCTTCAAGTTCATCCATTGAACCATCGGCATGTTTCAAGATGACTTTCAGATTTTTACCCGGTGCAAAATTTGTAAGTCCGGTTATAGTTATTCTATCATCTTCACGCACTTTGTTGTAATCATCTTTGTTGACGAATGTCAGTGCAAGCATACCCTGTTTTTTCAGGTTGGTTTCGTGGATACGGGCAAATGATTTAACCAAAATGGCTTTTACATTCAGAAAGCGGGGTTCCATGGCTGCATGTTCACGTGAAGAACCTTCCCCATAATTTTCTTCAGCTACCACAACAGACCCAATTCCTTGTGCTTTGAATTTTCTGGCAAGTGCCGGAACTGGACTGTATTTTCCGGTTTGGGAATCTAAAACTGAATTTGTTGTGTTATTAAAAGCATTTACAGCTCCAATTAGCATATTGTCGGAGATATTATCAAGATGTCCCCGGAAGCGTAACCACGGTCCAGCCATGGATATATGGTCGGTGGTACATTTTCCTTTAACTTTAATTAAAAGCGGTAGATTAATTAAATCTTTACCATCCCAGGGGTCGAACGCTTCTAATTTTTGAAGGCGATTGGATGCAGGGTCGATGTTAATTTCTATGCTACTCCCATCAGCAACAGGTGCTATATATCCTGCATCTTTCACTTCAAAACCTTTTACAGGGAGTTCATACCCTTTGGGTTCCTGTAATTTTACCTTTTCTCCTTTTTCATTTACCAATGTGTCTGTTAGCGGGTTAAAACACAAATCTCCAGCAATGGTAAGTGCTGCTACAATTTCAGGCGAACCGATAAAGGTATGCGTGTTCGGGTTACCGTCATTGCGTTTTGCAAAGTTGCGATTGAATGAAGTGATGATGGAATTAGGACGATTCGGATCGTCCATTTCGCGTTTCCATTGACCGATACACGGTCCGCAGGCATTCGCCATGATCACAGCACCTGCGGATTCAAATGTTGCCAGTACGCCGTCTCTTTCGGCAGTATGGCGAACTTGCTCTGAACCCGGATTGATAATAAATTGAGCTTTAACCTTGAGACCGTTTTCTTTTGCTTTCTTTACAATCGAAGCAGCACGGGTTAAGTCCTCATAAGATGAATTAGTACAAGAACCAATCAAACCTGCCTCCATTTTTCGCGGATAACCCTTTTCTTTTACTACGTTAGCAAATTCAGAAAGCGGATAGGCTGCATCCGGTGTAAACGGGCCATTAATATATGGCTCCAGTTCACTCAGGTTGATTTCTATCAATCTATCATAATACTGTTCAGGATTTGCTGTTACTTCGGCATCCGGTTGCAGGGAATCAATATTTTTCAATGCCAGCCCGGCAATTTCTTCTCTTCCGGTTGCTTTCAGATAAGCTGCCGATTTTTCATCAAAGGGGAATATTGATGTGGTGGCACCCACTTCTGCACCCATGTTGCAGATCGTTCCTTTTCCTGTTGCAGAAATAGATTGTGTCCCTTCTCCAAAATACTCAATAACCGCATTAGTGCCTCCTTTCACAGTCAGGATACCTGCCAGTTTTAAAATCACATCTTTCGGAGATGTCCATCCCGACATTTTACCAGTAAGTTTTACCCCGATAATTTTCGGCATTTTGAGTTCCCAGGGCATATCAGCCATTACATCCACGGCATCAGCTCCTCCAACACCAATGGCAATCATGCTTAATCCTCCAGCATTGGGTGTATGTGAGTCAGTTCCAATCATCATACCTCCCGGAAATGCATAATTTTCCAACACAACCTGATGAATAATTCCGGCTCCGGGTTTCCAGAATCCTATACCAAATTTTTTGGATACATTGTTTAAAAAATCAAAAACTTCACGGTTATTTTGATTAGCAGTCTGTAAATCCGGACCGGCAGCTATGTGTGCCTGAATCAGGTGATCGCAGTGAACAGTTGAAGGAACAGCAACCCTTTTCCTGCCGGAATTCATCAATTGTAGAAGAGCCATCTGCGCGGTAGCATCCTGCATGGCTACCCGGTCGGGAGCAAAATTTACATAATCGTTTCCTCTGATAAATAATTTTACTTCTTCTCCGATGTCCAGGTGAGCATATAAAATTTTTTCCGTCAACGTCATCG
>JAQWCZ010000017.1 GCA_028705705.1 Paludibacter sp. | reverse complement strand
TATGCTTATTTTGTAAAGTATGCAACTAACATCCAGACCATTTTTTCCTGCTCTTTGATGTAATCACTCATCATAGCAACAGTTGATTCATCTTCTGCATCAGATGCCAGTTTCAAAATATCCCTCTCGGATGCAATAAAATGACTGTAAGTATCAAGTACATGCTTCAATCCTGTTTCACCATCTGAAATGTAATTACTTTCTTCTACCTTTGAAACTTTCAGATATTCGCTGAAGTTATGAGCAGGAACACCGTCAAGCATCAAAATACGTTCAGCTATTTCATCTACCTTTTCAGCAGTATTATTGTATAAATTTTCAAATTGTTCGTGTAGTAAAAAGAATTGATTCCCTTTGACATTCCAGTGTAAACCTCTTAGATTGGTATAAAATACCTGATAATCTGCTAATAACTGTTGCAATGCATTTACTGTTTCTTTTGATGTGCCAGCATTTAATTTAATAAAATCTAATGTTTTCATTGTGTTGTATTTTAAAATTGTTATCTATATAATTATTTAATGCAAATTTATATATATTATCAATATGATGCAAATAGATATTATTTATTACAATATAAATAGATATTATTAAATCAGATTATATTTCCATGTTTCTGTTTTTTTATAAACATTATTTTTTATATTTGCATATTTAATAAACTTATAAAGAAATTAAAATGAAACGAACATGAAATAATTTAATCGATTATTTCTCCCAAGCGAAAAATTATATTTTTTAGTTTCGCTTACCGTTGGTTTAAAAAGAGTTCGATGCAACAACTAAAGTAATTAAATTAAACGTATGAAAAAGCTATTTTTAATTTTAACAGTAATACTATTAACAGTATCCTGTTCACAGGTATTGATTACTGGTAGGAAACAACTTGTTTTGGTTTCTGATGCTGAATTATTGAATATGAGTTTGCAAAGTTACAAGCAATTCATTGATTCTGTTCCTTTATCCAAAAACGTGGTACAAACAAACATGGTTAAAAAGACAGGGACTAAAATTGCTGCTGCAGTTGAGAAATACCTGAAAACAAACAATCTTGAGACTGAAATAGCCAATTTTCAATGGGAGTTCAACTTAGTAAAAGACACAACTGTAAATGCTTTCTGCATGCCGGGAGGGAAAGTGGTTTTTTATGAAGGTATTTTACCTATAACAAAAACAGAAGCCGGTGTGGCAGTTGTGATGGGTCATGAAATTGCACATGCGGTTGCTAAACACAGTAAGGAAAGACTTAGTCAACAATTATTACTATCTTATGGAGCATCGGCAGCAGATCTCTTATTTTCACAAAAGTCGGAAATTACCCGGTATGGAATCCAGACACTTTACGGATTAGGAGCGCAATTTGGTGTTATTCTTCCATATTCAAGAAAACAGGAATACGAAGCCGATAGACTTGGTTTAATTTTTATGGCTATGGCTGGTTATGACCCAACCGAGGCGGTAGCATTTTGGGAACGAATGTCGGCAAATGATCCTGAATCACAGCTTGAGTTTATGAGCACACACCCAACCAATGCCAACAGGATTGCCAACATGAAAGAAGTGTTGGTAGAAGCGCTGGGTTATTATCAGAAGTAAAATTAATCATATAATTCAAAATAAAGTTTGTGATTAATCTAGCAAGTTCAGGTGGATAAAGGTGTGTGTGATAATTTAAAACAATAAAGTTATGTTGTTTAATATTAGTTTATTAGAGTGGATTGGTTACCTTAGTTCTATACTGGTGGCAGTTTCTCTAACGATGAGTTCAATTGTTAAACTCAGGTGGTATAATCTTGTAGGGGCAGGTATTTTTTCTTTTTATGGTTTTGCCATTGGTTCCCTACCGGTTGGTTTATTGAATTTATTTATTGTGTTTGCAAATATTTATTATCTGACAAAGATATATAATCGGAAAGAAACATTTAAACTCATTTCAACTACACTGGAGGATGCTTATGTTCAGTACTTTATTGATTTTAATAAAAAAGAAATTTATTCTTATTTCCCTGATTTTATAAATCTTTTTTTTGCAGATAATAAAGAAAGAGAAAATTCACTGACATTATTGTTGTTACGTGATGCTCAGGTTGCTGGTATTTTTTTTGGGATAAGAAAAGAACATGAGTTACATATTCATCTGGATTATGTTACAGCTCCTTTTCGTGACCTGAAGCCGGGAGATTATATTTACCGAAAAAACATACACACATTGAAAGATAAGCATGTTAACCGTTTGATATGTGAAATTAAACATCCTTTACATAAAGAATATCTCCGTAAAATGGGATTTGTTGAAGAAAAAAACGGTGATATAAGTAGATTTGTGATGGAAATTTAGTTTTGTTTGTTACTTGATAAATAAGTGTCTGTTAAACTCATCTGAATCAATATTAAATGCATACACATAAAAAATTTGGAACTGCTCCGGTGTTTTTTACTGCTATTTCTACTATTTTAGGAGCAATTTTATTTTTGCGTTTTGGTTTTGCAGTTGGTACTATTGGATTTTGGGGTGTTATCTTAATAATCTTGTTGGGACATATTGTTACGATACCAACTGCTCTTGCACTTTCTGAAATAGCTACCAATAAACGTGTTGAGGGCGGGGGAGAGTACTATATTGTCTCCAGGTCATTCGGTCTAAACATTGGGGCAACAATAGGTTTAGTATTATATCTTTCACAGGCAGTAAGTGTCGCATTTTATGTAATAGCATTCACCGAATCATTTTCATTTTTATTTGATTTTTTAAAAAACAAATTTGATTTCATTTTACCCCGTCAGGTTATCAGCATACCGGTGATGTTAGCATTATCTTATCTGATTATTCGAAAGGGTGCCAATTTAGGTGTTAAAGCCTTGTATGTCATCGTAGGAATACTTGCATTCTCATTGTTGATGTTTTTCTTTGGTTCAACTGATTATGCATCAGGTTCATCATTTAGCTTGGCTAATGCTGAATTCAGGAATATGGGTAGTTTTTTTGTTGTGTTTGCGATTGTCTTTCCTGCATTCACAGGTATGACAGCGGGAGTGGGTTTGTCTGGTGATTTGAAAAATCCTGGTAAATCAATTCCGTTGGGAACGATCTCAGCAACATTATTGGGGATGATTATCTATTTCTTTATTGCCTATAAACTGGCAAATTCAGCAAGTCCCGCCGATTTGGTAAATAACCAGATGGTGATGGCCGATATTGCCATTTGGGGGTTTCTGGTTGTACCGCTTGGATTAGCTGCTTCCACCATTTCTTCTGCTCTTGGTTCAGTTATGGTCGCGCCACGAACTTTACAGGCATTAGCTGCCGACAAATCTTTTCCTTCACTGAAAATAAATGAATGGCTAAGTAAGAACAGAGAGAAGGATGGTGAACCAGTAAACGCTTCTATGGTAACTTGTATTATTGCGTTTTTCTTTGTAATCATAGGTGATGTGAATGTTGTAGCACAGATAATTTCGATGTTTTTCATGGTTACTTATGGTTCTATCTGTCTGATATCTTTTTTAAATCATTTTGGTTCTTCTCCTTCATATCGACCTTCTTTTAGATCCAAATGGATTTTTTCACTGATCGGATTTATTGCGTCTATCTGGATTATGTTCCAGATTAGTGTGATATATACAGTTATGGCATTAACTGTATTGGCTCTTGTATATATTTATATCAACTATCTGCACAAAAGTCGCAAAGGACTCGAATCTATATTTGCCAATTCTATTTTTCAACTTAATCGTTGGTTACAGGTTTATATTCAGCGTAAAAAGATTGCACATACTGAAAAAGAATGGAGACCGAGTGCAATTTGTATTTCAAAAAATTCTTTTAAGTATGATAATACATTTCGGTTATTAAACTGGTTGTCTTACAGATTTGGTTTTGGTACTTATCTCCATTTTATAAAGGATTATTATTCAAGGAGTACTAGTGAACAAGCGGATCAGGAGCTGGAAAAAATTTTAAAAAATATTGAAATTGAAAAGAGTGTTTATGTGGATACGATTGTTTCTCCATCTAACACTTCTGCAATTGTTCAGGCAATTCAACTTCCGGGTATTGCAGGAATGGAGAATAACATGCTGATTTTTGATTTTGACAAGGAAGAACCGGATGAACTGGATGTAATTATTGATAATTACAGGGTCGTAAATGCCGGAAATTTTGATATTTGTGTGCTGGCAGTCAGTAGAAAACCAGTTTTTTATAAGAATGGTATTCATGTTTGGATCAAGACATTTGATGAAGTGAATGCAAACCTGATGATTTTAATGAGTTTCATTATATTAGGTCATCCTGATTGGAAAAGAAGTAACATCAAGATTCATTATTTATGTCGGGAGAATGAGGTGGAATCTGTGAAAATCTGGCTTGATGATTTAATTATGAGTGGCAGGATGCCTATTTACAAACAAAATATCGAAATTGTAATCCGGGAAGAAAAAGTATCAGTAAAAGATGTTATCAGTAATTATTCATCTGAAGCGGGGTTGACCATCATCGGATTTATACCTGAAGATGTTAAACAGAATGGCCGGGGAGTATTTGAAAATTATGAGAAATTGGGTAATATTCTATTTGTAAATGCGTGTTCCGCCAAGATTATTGACTAATTATTTTATTTTTTAAACATAAAATATACTGCCAGAATAATAAAAACGAAAGCGATAATATGATTGGTTTTAAGACTTTCATTTTTGAAAACTAATAAAGAAAAAACAGCAAATACTGATAGGGTGATGATTTCCTGAATTACTTTCAACTCTACAAGCGAGAAAGGTCCGCCATTACCCACATAACCAATTTTATTTGCAGGTACCTGAAACATATATTCGAATAAAGCTATTCCCCAGCTAATTAAAATGATAGCGATTAATCCGAGTTTGTTAAACCATTTCCATTCAGCAAATTTGAGGTGCCCATACCAGGCAAAAGTCATAAAAGTGTTGGATAGAATTAATAGTCCGACGGTTAAGAAACCTTTCATTAGGATAATGAGTTGAATTAACGGGTTGATTATGCGGAAAGTGAGGGATTCGAACCCCCGGTACAGTTACCCGTACACCGCATTTCGAGTGCGGCCCGATCGACCACTCTGGCAACTTTCCAAAAACTGCGCAAAGGTAAATATTTATTTATAAAAAACAAACCCGGATCATAAAATTATGGTGTTCCGGGTTTGTTTATAGATTGATTACTACTTCTCTTAGATTTCCCATGCCAATGCACTGGCTCCGAGAACTGCAGCATCTGCTTCTTTCAAATCAGAAAATAAAACTTTAATTTTGCCTTTCCAGATAGTTAGAAGATTCTTTTCCATGTGTTCGATAATTGGTTTTTTAATAAAATCTCCCGCTTTAGTTAAACCACCGAATAAAACAATAGCTTCAGGTGCACTAAAAGCAACAAAATCGGCTAAAGCTTCTCCTAAAATTTTACCTGTAAACTCAAAAATCTCAAGTGCAATTTTGTCTCCCTGAAGTGCAGCATCGTGTACATCTTTTGATGTAATTGATTCGATAGGAATATTACGCAACAAGCTCTCATCTTTTCTTGTTTCAAGAATTTCACGGGCTGTGCGTGCAACACCATTGGCAGAGGCATAAGTTTCCAGACATCCTGTTCTTCCACAGCCACACTGACGACCATTGTTGCGTACAGAACAAGTGTGACCCAGTTCTCCGGCAAAGCCATCATGACCATAGACTAATTTGCCGTCGATAACAATACCGCTACCAACACCAGTACCGAGCGTAATCATGATGAAGTTTTTAATACCACGTGCAGCTCCGTAGGTCATTTCACCAATAGCGGCTGCATTCGCATCATTTGTTAGTACAGTCGGAATACCGAATTTTTCAGTCATTAAGTTAGAAAAAGGAATGACACCTTTCCAGTTCAGGTTGGGCGCAAATTCGATGTTACCGGTATAATAATTTCCGTTTGGAGCTCCAACTCCAATACCTTTGATTCTTGAAATACCGCCTGCATCTTCAATTAATTTGCTGAGTTCAACATAGATGTCTTCAATATACAAATTAATGTCCTGATGAGTTCCTGTCTTTACAGCCGATTTTGATAATACATTTCCACGGGCATCAACAATTCCAAAAACGGTGTTTGTCCCGCCCATGTCCATGCCTATAACATAAGGTTTATCCATAATGGTTTGATTTATTTAAATTGATTAATTAATAAACAAATGATTCATAATTCTTTTTTTATACAGGAATATCCTTGTTTACATTTTTACTTCCAACAAGTGCGTAGTACAACAAATAAACAAGTCCGGCAGCTATTACCCAATAACTTACAAGGTAATTATTTGTACCGTCAACGATTGCATTTTGAAGTAATGGCAATATACCACCACCGCAAACGAGCACCATGAAAATACCTGATGCTTTTTCAGTATATTTTCCTAAACCTTCAACAGCCAGGTTGAAAATACCGCCCCACATTACTGATGTACATAAACCTATTAGTACCAATAATGTTGCGTTGACAGGCACTTCTGCAAGCCCGAACAACTCAGCTCCTCCGGTGAAAACCGGCATATTAACTAAAACATCAGTAGGTGCAAACATGGCTGCTAATGTAAGTACCAAACCAACAATAGAAGCAACTCCTAACATAGTTTTAGCTGATACTTTACTCCCGATGGCAGCTCCTAAAAGACGACCAACAAGCATCAATAACCAATAGGTTGCAGCAACAGATCCGGCAACTGCTTCAGCTATTCCAACTCCACCGTCGCTTAATGGATTTTGTAACCATTTGTTCAGAATATTGGGAACCCCAACTTCAACCCCTACGTAAACAAAAATACCAATAGCACCCAAAACAAAGTGACGGAATGACAAAGCACTGTATTCAGATTTAGCAGATGAAGCATGTTTTTGTTCTTTTGTTTTTTCAGGTATGGATGCAAAAGAAATAACCAGGAAAGCAAAAGCAAAAATGGCTAAAGCAGCATACATCAATGGAAATACGTCACTGATTCTGGCTTCTGCTATAGCAGGAATTAAAATTCCTGTCAGGACAATTACAGCGGTTCCGCTAAGTGAGTTGAAAGAACCTCCGATTTGAATCAGTTGGTTTCCTTTATTTCCACCACCTCCAAGCGTATTCAGCATTGGATTTACAACTGTATTGAGCAAACACATAGAAAAACCGGCGACAAAAGCACCAAGCAAATAAATACCAAAACTTCCAAAAGCACCAGATAGTGTTTGAATACCAACTCCAATAAATCCGACCGCAATAGCAATTAGTGCTGTTTTTTTGTAGCCGAGCTTTTGCAGCAGATTTCCGGAAGGATAACCCATCACAGCATAAGCTATGAAATTGGCAAAAACTCCAAGTGTTCCCATCCAGTTTGGAACATTAAATTGAAACTTTAAAATATCTCCCATGGGAGATGCAAGATTTGTAACAAATGATATCATCCCGAAAAGGAATATCATCACAATAATGGCAATGATGTTGCTGCCTTGTTTCTTTTGTGTACTCATATTAATAATAGATTAATTAGTTTGAAAGAGTTATTGTTTTAAACGCACAAAAATACAATTTTTTCATCGGTTAACCACACAAAAAACACAGATTAATTCTGTTGTAAAACATGTTTTTATAATTCCCTGAATAGAAATTCACACATTCTTGTATAAAGATGCCGTCGTACTTGTTTTCCTGTTATACTGTGGTTTTTATCAGTATATATATGCATTTCAAATTGCTTTCCCTCTTCAACCAATTTATCGGTATAAATCAGGGTGTTGTTGTAATGCACATTGTCATCAGCCGTTCCATGTATAATCAATAATTTTCCTTCCAATTGCTTCGCTTTTAAAATAGCTGATGTTTGTTCATATCCTGAAAAATTTTCTTCCGGCGTTTGCATAAAACGTTCTGAGTAGGCTGTGTTGTAAAAACGCCAATCTGTCACAGGGGCGACTGAAACCCCGGCTTTAAAGATTTTTTCACCGCTACTCATAGCCCACAGTACAACAGAACCTCCGTAACTCCATCCCCAGATTCCGATCCGGTCTTTGTCAACATAATCCAGACTTCCCAGGTATTTGGCTGTTTCTATTTGATCCCTGGCTTCTAGTACACCCAACTGTTTATATGTTGATTTCATAAAGTCAGCCCCCCGTGAGGCTGTTCCCCTGCCATCAACACAAACAACCAGATAACCATTTTGAGAAAGGTAGTATTCCCATCCTATATTCCATTCGTTGACAGCTAACTGAGAACCGGGACCCGAATATTGTATTAAGACAACCGGATGTTTTTTTGTTGAATCAAATCCTGAAGGTTTGAGCATCCATCCATTCAGCATGATGTTATCTGAAGTTGTAAAACTAAAAAACTCTTTGTTATTGAGTTGAAGATTTTGAAAAGAGGAAGCAATATCTGAATTGTCCTCTAAAACTCTGATTTTTGAACCATTGCTGCTTTTCAGAACTCGTTTGTTAGGCTCAGTTACACTGGAAATTTCATGTACAAAATAGTTAAAATTACTGCTGAACCAAGCTTCGTTTTTACCTTTCTCATTTGTTAAACAAACTTTTTTACCTTTTGGATCAATTGAAAAAACATTTCTTTGTACGGGTGAAAGTTCGACACTCTGATAATAAATGATGTTCTTGCGTTCGTCAATACCATAAAAATCAGTAACATCCCATTTTCCCTTGGTTATCTGTCGTGCTATGGTTCCATCCATACGATGTTGATAGATGTGTCGATAGCCGTCACGATCACTAACACTGTAAAATCCAATATTATCTTTACGAAATTTCAGTAAATCAATATTTTGATAATCAATATAATATTTGCTTTCTTCCCTCGTAATTAAACGAGCAATACCTGTTTTAGGATTTGCATAAAACATATCCAGGCGGTTTTGGTTTCTGTTCATTTGAAAGATGGCCAGTTGGTTCGCGTTGTTGGTCCATTTGATTCTTGGGATATAATAATCGCCTTCAGGTTTTAGCTTTATAGTGCGTGTTGTTTTATTAAAATCATCATAGATACAAACAATAGCTTCTGGGTTCTTTTCTCCTGCTTTGGGATATTTGAACTGAGTCAATTCAGGGTACAGTAAAAATCCGGGTTTGTCTTTGCTGAGGAATGTCTGAAAAGAAAACTCTTTCACTTTTGTTTCATCGAATTTGATATAGGCAAGCAGTTTGCTATCGGGACACCAAGCATAATGATAAGTTGCTTCAAATTCTTCTTCATAAAGCCAGTCAGCTATTCCATTGCTGATTTTACCTGCTTCTCCATCTTTGGTTATCTGGATATCCGTTTTAAAATCAACTTTTTTCATGTGCAGATTATTTCTGTGAGCAAAGGCAATATAGCGGTCATCGGCCGAAAAAATAGGAGCTTCCTGTGGAGTTTTCGACGACAAAGGATCGAATTCTTTATACTTGATATCGTAGATGTAGTATTCGGCAGTAAAGGAACGGCGATAGCGTTTTTTTGCATTCTTGTAAACCAGTATTTTAGTTTCTTTAGGACTCATGATATAGCCCGAAAATGAGTCAATAAGTTTATCTTTCATATTCCTGATTGATAAGAGGGTGTCGACAGCAACTCCGGTTCTGTAGTTGTATTTAACAATGGTTTGACTATCAACCATTAAAGTATAATGTTCCCCGTCATTCAGGGACACCGGAATTTGGCTCATATCCGGTCTGAATTTCCCATCTGTGATGTCATATAACAAATTATCCGCATTTGCCGTGAATACAGTAATCATCATCAGCGTAAAAAGAATTTTGTTTCTCATATTTCAACTACTTTATTAATTTTTTTAATCTAATTTCGAATGTTGTACCTTCATTTTCTTTCGTGATAAAGGAAATCTGTCCCCCCATATCCTCGATAATACTTTTTGAAATACTCAAGCCTAATCCCATTCCAGCGCTTTTGGTGGTGAAGTTGGGTTTGAAAATTTCATTTCGAATGGTTTCGGAAATTCCGGATCCATTATCTGTAAAACTTATCTTTACGGTGTTTTCCTGAACTTTCAATGTAACATCAATTTTACCATTTATGTCTTTTTTGATGGATTGCGTAGCATTTTTCAGGATGTTATTAAATACTTGTATGATTTGTTCCGGATCACCAGACACCCAAATGTCATTCCCTGGCCCGGTATAGCTGATGTGGATGTTCTCATAATTATGCTGGAACAAATTAATAACCGAACCTAGTTTTCCTGCGATGTCTATGTCCATAAATTTTGTTTCCGGCATACGTGCAAATTGAGAAAATGTGCCTGCAATGCGTGATAAATTGTTAATTTGCTCTATTAATGTGAAGGCAGCTTTTTCAAAATATTCATCAAACTGTTCCGGATGCATTTTTTTTGTCCGTTGAAGTTGTTGAATGGTAAGTTTCATAGGTGTCAGGGGATTGTTTATTTCATGAGCAACCTGTCTGGCCATGGTTTTCCAGGCTGTCTCTCTTTCGGATGCCAGTAACAGTTGGGTACTTTTTTCGAGTTCATCAACAGTTCGGTTATATTGCTCAACTAACTGCCCGATTTCATCTTTAGATTTGTATTCTACTTTTTCATTTTTACCTCCTAATCGCATTGATTTCATTTTGCTTTCAAGTTGACGTAAAGGTTCTGCAAGTTGTCTTCCTGCTATAAGTATAAGGATTATAGAAAAAATAATGATAATCAGGTAAATTTGTATTATTGCCCCCAAAAACTGTTCTATTTTTGCATTGATTTCGGTCTGACTAAAATACTGGGGGATAGAAATATATCCAATTTGCAGATAATCTCCATTTAAGAGATCTGTATAAGCAGCAAGGTAAGCAAGTTCACCAATATTTTCATATTGATTTTCTGTGGAATGATTTGAAAAATAGAATTCCGGAGACATAAGTTCACTTATCAGGTTTTTGCTGAAAATAAGTGATTGCGAACTTCCCCTGAGTTTGCCTGTATTGTCGTATATATTGATATCGGTTTGGTATCTGTATGCCAGTTCCTGCAGGTTGATGTTAAGACTCTGTTCGTCAACAGATGCAATGTCTTCAGTCCAGTAATACATATCTTGTAAGGAGTTTTGGATGTATTGTTTTTTCTTCTCCAGATTGGATATTTGTTCCTGTCTGTAATTTCTTCTGATATAATTTACGGAAAATATAAGAATACTGATAAAACTTATAAACAACAAGGAAATAAAAACCAACTGAAATTTAGATGTCAGACCAAGCAC
Source organism: Paludibacter sp. (assembly GCA_028705705.1). Classification (GTDB taxonomy): domain Bacteria; phylum Bacteroidota; class Bacteroidia; order Bacteroidales; family Paludibacteraceae; genus Paludibacter. The sequence continues at coordinate 3,578 of JAQWCZ010000017.1, read as the reverse complement.
ATACAATCTTTTTTGTTGTGTCAATTCGAAAATCCAATAAACAATTCTTGCAGTAAGAAGAAAAACCAGGATAATAAGTAACGAATAAAAGATCATATTCCGGAATGAAAATGGTACGATCTCCGTGATAATAATCCGTGTGTCGGCTTTTGTGTAAACGTAATACACTTGTTCGTTGTGCTTTATCTTTTCAAATCCTTCATTCGATTCATGAAACATCATGTCTGACTCAGTCCAGTCAAATTTATGGTCACTGTAAATTAAATTTGATTTTTCATATTTTGCAATTGATATGTTTGTTTGTTTATAGGTATCCGACTCTTTGCTGATCAATAGATCCGGGAAGCTATAACTTCTGAAATTTCTTTTCGGTTGAAATTCAAAAACCAGCAATTCCTGTTTCATAGGATTAGTTGTTGAATCTTCCTGAGCAAAATCAATTAAACCGATGAAACTCATATCATATAACGATGCAGGTAAACTATAAAAATTGGTGTTTTTCAACTTTTTCCCGGTAAATTCAAGAAAACGAAGATAATAATCGGTTTCAGGTGAATTAGCGGAAACAGGATAAATATGAATATTATATTTATTCCAGAATCCTTGTAAGTGTTTTTGATAAATGTGTTTGTTGATAGAGTCAATATCTGTCTGTTCATGTATTAGTTGTTTCAAGAAAACATCTTTATGCAGGTTTTTATCTAATTCCTCCAGCAACAACCCTGCAATCGGATCGTTTTCTGAATTCCCGTTTACCAGTATGTTTTCAGCTTGTATGCTGTATTTTATTATTTTTTTATGTTCAGATAAACGGTAAGAACTAAAAAAAGTGATAAGACTTAATATGAAAATAAAAATACCAAACGTATTGAAAGTAAACCTACTGTCGAAGAAAAAATACCGGATCGAATCAAAAATCAACAATGTAAACAGCAATAAGATATACAAAAGTGTAAAATCTTTGAAAATCAAAGCATAAAGAATAATACTTACGAATATAAAAATTAGTTCTATACTGATTTTTTTTGTTGGTTTTATTTTTTTATGATGTTTATTGTCTGTAATTCGTAGTAAAAAAAACAGTCCGCTTCCCAATAGGAAAATAATAAACAAAGCCCAAATATTAATGAAATGGATATCGCGCAGAACAGCGATATTAAAGTTGATATTGGAATGTAGAATGATACTTTTCAGTATTTCAAAATAAAACAAAACGTACAAATAATATATTGATTTTTTTAGCCATAAATGATTGTGTGAGAAATTTACTTTTTGTTGATATACAAAAATGGCTGTTACCAAAAAGATACTGATGACAGACAGATGAGTAAATGTGTTAATTAGCTGATTTGCTGCATAATGATTTGGAGAAAAAAGCTGGTTTGAAAAGAATATATTTGGGAAATCCAGGTAACAGCCAATCAAGAGAATCAATCCGCTTAAGATTGTGAAAGCAAAATACTGATTTACAGTAATTTTTTTTGTTTGAAAAAAATGGTTGAGATTGTAGTAAATAACAAAAAATAACAAGAACGAAATACAAAAGATGATAAAGCCTGTCATCCGGAGCATATTATTGTTATCAGGTTCAGATAGCATTCCAAACAGGAAATTACCTTCTTTAGTATAGATTTCTACTGCACCCGGAATTGCAGTTTCAACAATAGAGACGTTTTTGCTGATGTCGAAACGAGGATGAAAATCATTTTGCAAATAATCATTCTCATACGGAAAATTCATTTTAACAGGAATGAAAGCAACTATTCCGGTATTATCCTTAATTTTGTACCACTTATAAATGCCATAAGCATTGGGAATCTTGATACAGTGCCATTCATTATCCTGAACGATTTTTTCAATATCCACATCAAACTGGTTCGTGTTCCATCCTGTCAATTGTTCATTTTCATAAATATAAAAGGCAATTTGATCATTTGTGTCAATCAGTTTTCGGAGAAAAATTTCTTCATGCAAGTTTGCCGATAGTTCTGAAGATTTGATTAAACGGTCGGATTTTGAAATGGTATGTTGTAATGCCGTGTTGAACTTTTGTGGTGAAAAGGGTTGAATGACGGAATGATCATAAAAGTATTCAATTACAAAGCCTGCTAGAAGACAGACAATGAATGCTGTCAGCAATATTTTATATTTCCCTTTTAAGTTCATATAATTACCTTATTCATGGTGATAACTTTCTCCTCTGATGATGGTCATAGCCCTGTACAATTGCTCTATGAAAATCAACCGTATCATTTGATGTGAAAAAGTCATAGGCGACATGGAAATCATTCCGTTAGCTCTATCATATATTTTTTGAGAAAAACCAAATGGTCCGCCTACAACAAAAACCATTCTTTTCGCAGATGAATGCATCTTTTTTTCAAGATAACCGGCGAAGGCAACTGATCCAAATTGTTTCCCTTTTTCATCTAATAATATTACATCATCTTGATTATCAATTATTTTCAATATAATTTCAGCTTCTTTTTCTTTTTGTTCCAGCACTGATAAATTTTTAGTATTTTTTAATTCAGGAATGACAAGCGTTTCAAAACTCAGGTAATGTTGTAAGCGATTTTGATAATCTTCAATTAATTTTTGTAAAGATTCTCCGTTGGTTTTTCCTATCATTAAGAGTACGAATTTCATAAAAACTTCGAATTTAACGATTTATGGTCTGCTATTTGTGAAACTCTTTCGGATTTAATTCGGCGATCAAGTGTCGTTGAAATTTAGCTGCAAATACATAAAATAAAATAAAAGTTTTGCTCTGACTAAATAATTGATGTATTTTTGCCCGAAACTTCACCTTTTCTAAGGTGCAAATATGGCACTTTTTAACGAGATATCCTGCCTGTAATGGTATGTTTTTGTGAACTTTTAAAAATCAGAACAATGAAAACCCTGATATCTTTTGTAATGTTAATACTTTCCTTCGGCATCGTTCATGCGCAACAGGATGTTTCTGAAAGCATACTGAATGCTCTTGCCGATGGTGATGCTACAACACTTTCTTCTTATTTTAATGATAATGTTGAGTTGGTAATCGGATCAAGCAATGATGTTTTTAGTAAGCAACAGGCGACAGGAATCATCAGTGATTTTTTTAGAAAAAATAAAGTGACTGCTTTTCTGGTACTACACAAAGGAACCAAAGACACTTCAGCTTTCTCTATAGGCACAATGAAAGCCGGAAATGCTTCCTATCGCGTATATGTTTTGGTCAGGAAAACCTCAACACGACAATTAATTCAGCAATTAAGAATAGAATCATCCAATGACTAACGAATTTGAACAGTTGATATCGCTGTGGTTTGCAGAAGATATCGGTGATGGGGATCATACTACTTTATCCTGTATCCCTGAAAGTGCAATAGGAAAATCTCAGTTAATCATCAAAGAAGAAGGAATTCTGGCGGGAGTAGAAGTTGCCCGCCGTATTTTTAATACCTTCGATCCCGGGTTAAAAATGATCGTCTTTATTCAGGACGGCGTACATGTAAAGCCCGGTGATGTTGCTTTTGTGGTGGAAGGAAAAATACAGTCATTGCTTCAGACCGAACGTTTGATGTTGAATA
>JAQWCZ010000264.1 GCA_028705705.1 Paludibacter sp. | reverse complement strand
GGCCCCATCGGCGTGTGTGCAACCATAATCCTGAGGGCCGGGCTGACCTTCCGAATTAGCTTTAACCAGAAAACCCCCAAAATCGGGAATTTGCCTGTAAATTGCTTTCACTTTGTTTTTCCACCATTGTTTCACCTCCGGATTCATTGGATCAGAGTCAGATAAACCGCCTATTATTTTCGGGGATGAGAAATTGACAGACAAATACACTCTGACACCATAAGGACGAAAAACATCAGCAAGTATTTTTACTTTCTTCAGGTATGTATTTGTCAGTATCTCGGGCGAGGCATTTACATTGTTCAAAACAGTACCATTGATCCCGATTGAAGCATTGGCGCGTGCATAGGCTTTGTAACGTGGCGATAATATATCCGGTAACTCATCCCATTTCCACAAAGAATGACCCGCATAACCACGCTCTACCGTACCGTCTAGATTATCCCAATGATTTAACACTCTTATATCATATGCCGGTTTTTCTGTTATGTCAATTTGGTTTTCAATCAATTCAGCTTCTTGCAAACGCAACAGGTGGTAAGCACCATAAAGTAAACCTATATCAGCAGATGCACTAATTGTTACACCCTCATCCACATTCCCTTTTATGCTATATCCCTCACTCCCCCACGGATTATTTTTGCGGGTTTTATTCAACATCAACATGATGGGCGCACCTTTCCACTGTGTCGTCAGCTCTTGCATAGCAATTTCGATAGTCGGACTTTTCCTGTTTGAAGACACCTTTGCCACTGACTGTGTTTCAGCACGTAACCACAAACGACTACCATCTTCAGCCAACACAACTGATGAAATCAATAATAATGTAACAATATATAATATGTATTTGCTCATTTAAATTATCTCTTCATAAATTTTTTCATCACAACATGCGAATCGTACTCAATTTGCAATAAATAAACACCTTTATTCAAATCCTGTACATTTAAGGTTTCATTTTCGTATGCAGAACGTATGATTTTTCCTGAAATATCCAGGATTTTAATTCCACGGATATTTTTTCCTTTGATAGTCAGAAAATCATCAACAGGGTTGGGATATATTTTCATATCATCATCAAACCGGAGTTCCATGTTATTGCTATAGTTTTCGAATTTATTTGGCACACGACTTCTTTCTGATGCCATGTAATTTTTGAGCCAAACCATGGCTTTTCGTTCATGTCCATCCTGTTCAACAATACCAGATCCTGTTTTCCAGGTAGTTCCCGAAATATAACCCCACAAGGTAATACCAATAACCGACTCATGTTCCCACAATATCGGAAATTTATCTCTGTAAACCTGGAATTGATTTTCTTCGCTTATACTCGTATTACCGGTGATATCCAATTCAGATACATGAATAGGCAAACCAGTTGCCGCCAATATACCTAACACATTTCTCATCGTGCTTACCTGAACAGTATTCATATTAAACTCATGACACTGAATACCAATGCCATCAATGAGGTTTTCCTGTTTCAAGATGTTGATAATTTCGACATAGCGATTGGCTTGGGGCGGATCGCTGATGATACCATAATCGTTGATGTGTAATTTTGCATTTGGAAAATACGTTCGTGCTTTTCTGAATGACCATACAACCCAGTCCCAACCGGTAACGCCATCGCCACCCAGTGCCTGCCGAATACTCGAAGGTGCATGCAAGGCCTCATTGACCACATCAATATAATCGATATCAGGATAACGATTGGCAACAGCCTGCATAAATTCTTCCAGTTCAATTTTTTGTTGTGCTTGTGTAAGAGAACCTAACCAGGTTGGTTCCTGACTACCCCATACAAGCGTATGGTATTTGAATTTAAACCCGTTGGTTTTAGCATGGTTATATGCCCGATCGTGTGCTGTCCAGGTCATTACGTTACGCTGCCTTTCTACAGATTCCCATTTCCCGGCATTCTCTGATGTCACCTGATTCCAGTAGATATTAAAATTATCCGGTACCTGATCTGCAATAATATTTCCTAAAAATTTAGCATGATTTTTTGCCATCGGAGTTGTACCGTTATCAATTATTTCCAGTTCCGGAGTCAAATCTTCAATAAGCACATCATCAATATAATAGACTTTTCCGGGAACTTTTCCGGCATCAAATCTGATTTTCAGAACACTTCCAACAGCCTTCAAACCAGAACCATAAACCGATTCATAGGTATATTTCGTCCATTCATTACCTATATTCAAATCAGGTAGATACTGACGATCCTGACCTGTATTTTCTGCTATTAGTTGATTTGATGCGGCTGTTGATAAACGAATAATTCCACCACCACCGACAGTCTTTGCCCAGAAGCTGATACGATACAGATGTCCGGCTAAAGTATTAATCTGAGGCATTTCAAGCTGCACGCTCCAATAATCACTTGCTGACGAAGCTATTAATTTTACAGCGTAACTACCATTATTTTTATCTTCGGTACTGACAGACACACCAGCTCCTGAGTTGATAGCATTCCAACCGGTTAAACTTCCCGATTCGAAATCAAAATTTGCTACTTCAACAACATCGGCACCTTTAACCACTTTCATCGACGTAAACAAAAGATAACAACACTAAAATATTAAACCGGTTCTTACACTCATCATTTTCTTTTGATTTGTTTTAATTAAACACTACCACCTTCAATGGTTTTGATTTTACCGTTATCATCGTATTCAAGCTCAACGACTTTCAGACTCCTGAGCCATGTTTTTCCGCCGGAAGGTACACAATCGTGATGGAATAAATACCATTTTTTTTTAAATTCTACAATCGCATGGTGGGTAGTCCAGCCAACCACTGGGGTTAGGATAACACCCTGATAGGTAAACGGACCGTAAGGATTATCGCCGGTAGCATAACAAAGCAAATGCGTATCTCCCGTTGAATAAGAAAAGTAGTACTTTCCTTTATATTTATGAAGCCACGATGCTTCAAAAAAACGACGTTCGGTATCACCTGCAGTCACTGGATTTCCTTGTTCATCAAGGATTACTACATCACGCGGTTCTTCGGCAAATTCCAACATGTCTTCACTTAAACGAACAATCTTCGGACACAGAGCCAGTTCGTCACCTTCAGGAAGTACAGCACATTCAAGTGCTTTATTGTTACGATAGCGTTGTAGTTGTCCCCCCCATAATCCACCAAAATACATGTAATGTTTACCATTTTCCTCGAAGATTGTCGGATCTATACTGTAACTACCTTTAATCGGATTTTCTCTAGGAAAAAACGGTCCTTCGGGATATTTTGAAATAGCTACTCCAATTCTGAATATATCATTTTTATCTTTCAATGGAAAATAAAGGTAATATAAGCCCTTTTTGTATGCAACATCACAATCCCACAATTGTCGTCCAGCCCATGGAATATCTTTGGTATCAAGTACCACACCATGATCTGTAACGGGACCATCAATATCATCCATCGAAAATACATGATAATCTTTCATATCAAAATGATCGCCATTGTCATTTTCCGGAATTCCGCTTTCCCTGTCGTGGGACGGATAAATGAATAACTTATCATTAAATACAT
>JAQWCZ010000263.1 GCA_028705705.1 Paludibacter sp. | reverse complement strand
AGGCAGCATAGCTCAGTAACTAGTAAGCTATGCTTGCTGCGTTTACTCCACAATCTTCTTAAACAAATTCTTCATATTCACTTGCTCCCCGATAATCCCCTGCAATGCAGAAACAGCCACACGTTTCTGTATCATGCTGTCGCGGTGACGGATGGTTACCGTGTTGTCTTCGAGGGTTTGGTGATCGACGGTGATGCAGAAAGGGGTGCCGATAGCATCCTGACGACGGTAACGCTTGCCGATAGAGTCTTTTTCGTCGTAGAAACATTTGAAATCGAACTTTAGGTCGTTCATGATTTCGCGGGCTTTCTCAGGCAGACCGTCTTTCTTAACCAATGGTAAGATCGCTGCTTTCACCGGAGCCAATACCGGAGGCAATTTCAATACCACGCGACTGTCGCCTCCTTCAAGAGTTTCTTCGGTGTAAGATGAAGCCATAATCGACAGGAAAGTCCGGTCAAGACCAATGGACGTTTCAATTACATACGGCGTATAAGACTGATTCAGTTCCGGATCGAAGTATTTAATATTTTTACCCGAATATTTTTCATGACTGCTAAGGTCGAAATCAGTACGGGAATGTATGCCTTCTACTTCCTTGAAACCAAAGGGCATTTCGAACTCGATATCGGTAGCAGCATTGGCATAGTGTGCCAACTTATCGTGGTCGTGGAAACGGTATTTGTGGTCACCAAGTCCGAGGGCTTTGTGCCAGCGCAGACGCCATTGTTTCCAGTGTTCGAACCATTGCATTTCTTCGCCCGGTCGTACAAAAAACTGCATCTCCATTTGTTCGAACTCCCGCATGCGGAAGATGAACTGACGGGCTACAATCTCGTTGCGGAAGGCTTTCCCAATCTGGGCGATACCAAACGGTATCTTCATGCGACCGGTTTTTTGCACGTTCAGATAGTTCACGAAAATACCCTGAGCCGTTTCGGGGCGCAGGTAAATTTTCATGGCTCCATCAGCCGTGGAACCCATTTCAGTAGAGAACATGAGGTTGAACTGACGCACTTCCGTCCAGTTTTTGGTGCCGCTGATAGGACAAACTATCTCGTAATCTTCGATGATGGCTTTCAACTCAACTAAATCGGAATCGTTTAGGGCTTTCACGAAACGGGTATGTATCTCATCACGTTTGGCCTGATGCTCCAATACACGCTCATTAGTCGAGCGGAACACAGCTTCGTCGAATTTGTCTCCAAAACGTTTGGCGGCCTTGTCCACTTCCTTCTGAATTTTATCATCGTATTTTGCCAGTAGTTCTTCAATCAGCACATCGGCGCGATACCTTTTCTTACTGTCTTTATTGTCAATGAGCGGGTCGTTAAACGCATCTACGTGACCTGAAGCTTTCCAGGTAGTCGGGTGCATGAAAATGGCAGCATCAATACCTACCACATTTTCATTCAGTAACACCATGCTGTCCCACCAATACTTCTTGATGTTGTTTTTCAACTCAACACCATTTTGTCCGTAGTCGTACACCGCACCTAAACCATCGTAAATTTCACTTGATGGAAAAACAAATCCATATTCTTTGCAATGCGCAATTAATTTCTTGAAAATATCCTCTTGAGAAGCCATATATAGTTACAATTTTCTATTTTAAATGTACAATTTTAAAATCTAAAAAGGCATGCAAAGTTACTGATTTTTTTGTATTTTTGTGGGTTCACATGAAGATAATCAAATAAAAGGCTCTATAACAATATATTTTCTATGATTACAGAGGAAATACTGGATGGTGAAATGGAACAGGAGATGGTTAATGACGAAGTTGCAAATCCGGACGAGGATGCTACTGCCGTTCATTCGAATTATAAAGTGCCGAAAATAGCTGAAAAACAAACAAAATACCACTTGTCGGGCATGTATCAAAACTGGTTCCTGGATTACGCTTCGTATGTAATCCTGGAACGTGCTGTGCCTGATATTTACGACGGACTGAAACCTGTTCAGCGCCGTATTCTTCATTCGATGAAACGACTCGATGACGGACGCTACAACAAGGTGGCCAACATCGTGGGTCACACCATGCAGTTTCACCCGCACGGCGATGCTTCAATCGGGGACGCGCTGGTGCAACTCGGACAAAAAGACCTGCTCATCGACTGCCAGGGAAACTGGGGTAACATCCTGACCGGTGATGGTGCTGCTGCCCCGCGTTACATCGAGGCGCGTCTGTCAAAATTTGCCCTGGATACTCTTTTCAATCCCAAAACAACAGAGTGGAAACTGTCGTACGACGGCAGGAATAAAGAGCCGATCTCCCTGCCGGTTAAATTTCCCTTGTTGCTGGCACAGGGCGTGGAGGGTATCGCGGTCGGACTGAACTCCAAGATTCTTCCGCATAACTTCAACGAATTGCTGGATGCCTGTATTGCCTACCTGAAAGGAGAGGACTTTGAGTTGTTTCCTGATTTTCAGACGGGAGGATCCATTGATGTGAGTCGTTATAACGATGGTGAAAGAGGGGGCGCCGTGAAAGTGCGCGCCAAAATCAGCAAGGTGGATAATAAAACCCTCGCCATCACCGAAATTCCGTATGGTTCCAATACTTCTAAACTGATAGAATCCATCATCAAGGCTTCTGAAAAAGGAAAGATTAAAATCCGCAAGGTCGATGACAATACTTCTGCTAATGTCGAAATTCTGGTACATTTACAAGCAGGAGCTTCTTCAGATAAAACAATTGATGCCCTATATGCTTTTACCGATTGCGAAATCAGCATCTCGCCCAACTGCTGCGTTATTCACGATAAGAAACCCCGTTTCCTGCGGGTAAGCGACATGTTGCGCATCAGTTGCGACCATACCATGAATTTGCTGGAGCTGGAACTGAAGATTCAGAAAGGAGAACTGGAAGAACAGTTGTTTTTTACATCACTTGAGAAAATATTCATCGAAAACCGGATTTACAAGGATAAAGGATTTGAAGACAGTCCCTCGCAGGATGCAGTGGTGATACATATCGACCAAAGATTAGAGCCTTTCAAAAAAGATTTTATCCGGGAAGTTACGCGTGAAGATATTCTGAAATTGCTGGAAATTAAGATGATGCGTATCACGAAGTTCGATTCGGATAAGGCGGATGAAATCCTCATTAATTTACAGAAGAAAATCAAGGAAGTTCAGTATGAACTGGATCACTTGGTTGATTATACCATTTTCTGGTACGAAAGTCTGAAAAATAAATACGGAAAAAACTATCCGAGAAGAACAGAAATTCGGAATTTTGAAACCATCGTGGCCACCAAGGTAGTAGAAGCCAATGAAAAACTGTATGTCAATTATGAAGAAGGTTTCATTGGAACCGGATTGAAAAAAGACGAATTCATCTGCAGTTGTTCAGATATGGACGACGTCATCATTTTCTTTAAAGATGGTAAATACAAGGTCGTTAAGGTTGCCGACAAACTATTTGTAGGGAAAAATATCTTATTTGTGAATGTGTTTCGTAAAAATGACCGCCGCACGGTTTATAATGTGGTGTATAAACACGGTAAAACCGGTCCGTATTACATCAAGCGATTTGCAGTCA
>JAQWCZ010000262.1 GCA_028705705.1 Paludibacter sp. | reverse complement strand
CCGGTTTGCTGAACACATAGATGCCACTTCCGTTTGTCCCGACCCAAAGCAAACCATTTTCATCTTCAAAAAAAGTTCTTACGGCACTTTTTCCAAAACCCGGAACATTTTCTGATGAAAAGGTTTGAAACTTCTCACTGGGTGGTGTAAGCATCCACAAGCCCTGCATGTCGGTGCCTACCCAGATGATTTGCTGTGAGCCGGCGCAAAGTGACAATACCGGAACATTATTCAGAACAGACTCAACCTGTTTTGTTTTAGTATTATACGAGAATAGTCCGCTGCCAGTGCCCCACAACTGATAATCTTCCTGAAACAACATCGTGTTGATTGTTCCGATATGCGCATTCAATGTAGCGTGTTGATTGAAAATACCTTCCGATATTTGGTAAGATGATAACTTGTTGTCGGCAGTCTGCAACCATATCTCGTTTTTTTTATCATAAAATACGGATATAATATTGTTAGCGTGCTTAAATTGAACTATGTTTTGTGTTTGTATCTGGTTGCCCGTTCCCTTCCTGAAAACGATTTTCAGCAGTGTTCTGTTTTCCGTCTGTATCCAAAGGTTATCGTCGAGATCAAAAAAAATCTTTTTAAACTGAAAAGAATTCGTGATTTGTAAGCGGATAAACTTATTCTCCTTTTCCTCATAATAAAAAATCCCCTGCCCGTATACTGCAGCAAAAACCTGATTTGAACTGTTCTTCGCAATCAGGAAAGAATGTTCATTATATACGGTCTGATTTAGCCCGTCAATAAAAAAACGTTCAAATGTTTTTGTTTTCGTATTCAGTCTGTTGATGCCTAAATCGGTAGCTATCCATTGTATGTTCTTTTTTTCTTCGAGTACATCTCGTATTATATTATTACTGATACTCCGGGTATTTCCGGGATCAGGTTTGAACACTTTAAAATCACGACCGTTATACACATTCAGTCCGTCCCAGGAGCCAAACCACATCAATCCGTCCGAATCCTGAAAGATGGTGTTGATGGAACTGTTAGAAAGGCCGTCGTTATTCGTCAGATTGACAAAATCGTAGTTTTTTGCAGAGGACGTGATTACTGCAAAGATAAACAGTAACGAGTACAAACATTTTTTCATGGGAGGAGTTTTTCAATCTATTTACACGCAAATATACTATTTTTTGCACGTTCGAAACAGCTTGAGGGTATCTTATTTCGACAATACAGTATGTCTGGCTGATTTTGCAAATTATGTGTACCCAATTGTAAGAAAAAGATACCCTGTTCTATGTGACAGTCATTTATTTTTGCTACAGAAAACCGCTGAATAATTTCTTAAATCAACACATATCATGGATATAGCCAAACGTTCAAAAAGTAATCCCTTATTGTCACCATCTGATTTAACTCCGGGTATTGATGGTATGGAAATAACCTGTCTGCTTAACCCGGGTGTTTTCAAATTACACGGAAAAACCTGGCTCTTGCTGCGGGTTGCCGAGCGCCCGAAACAAATCGAAGGGAAAATCAGTTTTCCGGTATATAATGAATCAGGAAAAATTGAGGTGCTAAGTTTCGATAAAGATGACCCTCAGTTAGATGCATCCGACCCACGCGTAATCAAATACAAGGGACAGAACTACCTTACCACCTTATCTTACCTCCGGCTGGTTTGCAGCGACGATGATATCAACTTTTACGAGGACCCTGCTTTTCCACCTATTTTCGGAGAAGGGTTTCTGGAATCCTTCGGTATTGAGGATTGCCGGGTAGCTACCATGGAAGATGGTTTTTACCTGACTTTCACCGAGGTGTCGCCTGTTGCCGTGGGAGTCGGACTGATCACCACAAAAGATTTTCAACATTTCGACCGGAAAGGGATGATTTTCCCTCCCCATAATAAAGATTGTGCTATTTTTGAAGAAAAAATTAACGGGATGTATTACGCGTTGCACCGTCCGAGTAGTCCGGAACTGGGAGGAAACTACATCTGGCTGGCGCAGTCGCCCGACCGGATTCATTGGGGTAATCACAAATGCGTGGCAACAACCCGCGAAGGAAGCTGGGACTCGGCGCGTGTAGGTGCCGGAGGCGCTCCTATTAAGACATCCGAAGGCTGGTTGGAAATCTACCACGGAGCAAATAAAGAGCATCGGTATTGTCTGGGTGCTTTGCTGCTTGATTTGGATGATCCATCGAAAGTAATAGCCCGAAGCGAAGAACCAATCATGGAACCCATTGCCGGATATGAACAAACAGGTTTCTTCGGAAACGTGGTATTCACCAACGGGCATTATGTGGATGGCGACACCATCCGGATTTTTTACGGAGCCAGTGATGAAGTCATCTGCAGCGCCGAATTTTCAATCAATGAAATATTGCATTCATTAAGGAAATAAACATGACAAAGAACCTGAAAGGAGAACTGACATTCTTCAAGTCGCAGCCGCTTAATATCCGTACGCTGTTGGTTACCAATATGCTGTACGCACTCATCCTGCCCATCATCGAGATATTCGTGGGAGCGTACATCATGCGGAACACGGGAAGTCCGTCTTATGTGGTGATTTACCAGTTGTGCATGTATATCGGAGTGGTTAGCACATCGGTATTGAATGGCGCTTTGCTGAAAGTCTTCAAGGTGAACCTGTTGTATATGTTTGGTATCATCCTGTCTGCCGTTTCCCTGATGGTGATGATGTTTGTTGAGTCCATAGGTATCCTGGAGCTTGGCATAGCCGGTTTTGTGTTGGGTGCTTCAACCGGGTTCTTCTGGACAAACCGTTATTTGCTTACCCTGAATTCGACCAACGATGGTAACCGGAATTACTTCTTCGGAGTAGAATCTTTCTTTTTTTCCCTTTGGAGCATCGTGGTGCCTTTAATTGTGGGGGTCTTTCTGGCCACTATCGACGGCAAAGTAATATTGGGTCATACCCTTGACGTGAATGCCGGTTATCAGTTTATTACTGTGGTTGTCTTTGTCATTGCAGTACTGGCAAGTGTAGTACTGTCGAGGGGCAAATTCACCAATCCGGCACAAAAGAAATTTATTTATTTCAAGTTTCATTCGCTGTGGCAAAAGTTACTGACATTAGCCGGACTGAAAGGGATGGTGCAGGGATTTCTCGTGACTGCTCCTGCTATTCTGGTGATGAAACTGGTTGGCGATGAAGGTTCGCTCGGACTGATACAGGGTATCGGTGGCGGTTTGACTGCTATCCTTGTTTATGTGCTCGGAAGGATAAGCAAACCACAACACCGCATGTATATTTTCGGATTCGGTCTGTTTGTATTCTTTATCGGAACAGTAGTTAACGGATTGATGTTTTCTGCTTTCGGGGTCATTGTATTTGTGCTATGTAAGGTGTTATTTCAACCCCTGCACGACCTGGCTTATTTTCCGACCATGATGAAAACCATTGATGCGGTATCTGCCATCGAGAAACGCAATGAATATGCCTATATCATGAGTCATGAAGTGGGGTTATTCGTGGGTCGTGCTTTCGGTATGCTTTTGTTTATCTTGCTTGCTTACCTGATTTCCGAGGAGTTTGCTTTGAAATACGCGCTGGTCATCGTGGGG
>JAQWCZ010000016.1 GCA_028705705.1 Paludibacter sp. | reverse complement strand
CTAATAGTGAATAGCGAGTAACAATATGTTATAAGAGATAAGTGGGCCCACTTTTCATTCTTAATTTATAATTTTTATTTTTCCTTTTGTATTTCTTTAGTCTTCCTTTTGTGCCTTTTGTGGTAAAAAACTATTAATATGAAAACCAAAGCAATCAGATTATATGGCAAAAAAGATCTCCGACTGGAGGAATTTGAGTTGCCACAAATTAAAGAAGATGAGATACTGGCGAAAGTAGTATCGGATTCTTTGTGTATGTCATCTTATAAGGCCTCCTCTCAGGGAGCTGATCACAAGCGCATTCCGAAAAATGTGGCTGAAAATCCCATCATCATCGGACATGAATTTGCGGGTGAACTAGTGGAAGTGGGTGCTAAATGGGCGCATCAGTTTAAAACAGGGGATAAGTTCTCCATTCAACCGGCGTTGAACTTCGAAGGTGGACCTGTAGGCGTGTTAAGTGCTCCTGGTTACAGTTATCAGTATATCGGTGGTGATGCAACTTATGTAATAATTCCGAAGGAAGTGATGGAAAGGAATTGTTTGATGGTATATCAAGGAGAAGGATATTATCCGGCATCATTAGCAGAGCCATTATCTTGTGTAATTGGTGCTATGCATGCCAATTATCACACTTCACCGGGTAGCTACACGCATAAGATGGGCATAGTTGATGGTGGTAAAATGGCAATATTGGCAGGTGTGGGACCTATGGGGCTTGCAGCCATTAATTATATGTTAAACCGACCTGATCGTCGTCCTTCATTGTGTGTTGTAACAGATATTGATCAAACCCGGCTTGATCGTGCCGCTTCTTTATATACCGTAGAATTTGCCGCATCTAAGGGTATTGATTTACGTTATGTGAACACAAGTATATTCGAAAATCCGGTTGAAGAATTGAAAGCAATTTCAAATGGTACCGGTTATGATGATGTGTTTGTGTTTGCTCCGGTGAGTCAGGTTGTAGAACAAGCAGATGCAATTTTGGCTTTTGACGGGTGTTTGAATTTTTTTGCAGGTCCTAATGATCCGAATTTCAAAGCCATGTTTAATTTTTATAATGTACATTATGCTTATACACATGTTGTTGGAACCAATGCCGGGAATACAGATGATATGTTAAATGCATTGAAACTGATGTCTAAAGGATTGGACCCTGCCGGATTGGTAACACATATCGGTGGTCTGGATGCTGTTATTGAAGCGACAAATCATCTTCCGGAAATCCCGGGCGGGAAAAAATTGATTTATACACACATCGAAATGCCCCTGACTCCTATTGCTGATTTTGAGAAACAGGGAGAAAGCAATCATTTATTCAAAAAACTAGCTGAAATATGTAATCGACACAATGGACTGTGGAGTGTGGAAGCAGAAAATTATTTACTTGAAAAGTTTTCTCCAAACCTGTCAGGTTTTTAAAACCTGTCAGGTTTAAAATTGTATAAAAACATGAAGCAATTAGACATCAATTTAATGCATCCGGCCGAGCAAATCAATGTGATTATCGGACCACTTCAACCCATGGGTGATAAAGAGATTGATGAACTCCGCATAGCCTTTAATGTAAAGTAAAAAA
Source organism: Paludibacter sp. (assembly GCA_028705705.1). Classification (GTDB taxonomy): domain Bacteria; phylum Bacteroidota; class Bacteroidia; order Bacteroidales; family Paludibacteraceae; genus Paludibacter. The sequence goes on along the minus strand of JAQWCZ010000016.1, from coordinate 13,333 downwards.
GATTTTCTATCTTTGTCGAACTTACTGTGTTTAAGCTGTTACATTTAAATAGTTTATCTTTATATGGCTGATGTCCCCGAGAAATACGATCAAACAAAAATCCTGAAACAGATTTTTCTGTTGTTTTTTTTTGCTGGTTTATTCATCTTTCCTGTTTTGAATGCTCAGGATGTTAACTTCAAAAATCAAAATAAAGGATTTCCGGCTGATGATAGGCCGGACAGAAAATTGTTTTCTGTAATTAAAAGTAAAAAGCTGAATGTTGGAGCAACTACCTGGCAGGCCAATTGGGTTTGGCAGGAAGTTGATGGACCTGAAAATACCTGGATGTGTTTCCGTAAAACGTTTAGTTTAATACAAGTGCCTAAAAATGCAGTTGCAAAAATTGCAGTTGATTCAAAGTATTGGTTATGGGTAAACGGACAAGAAGTTGTTTTTGAAGGGGGATTAAAGCGAGGTCCGACTCCGCATGATACCTATTATGATCTTGTTGATTTAAGTAACTATCTTCAGGAAGGTAAAAATGTGATTGCTGTTAAAGTCTGGTATTTTGGGAAACAAGGTTTTTCTCATCACGACAGTGGTAAAGGAGGTTTTTTGTTTGAATGTGCAATGGATGATACTTTAATTTTAAGTGATAGTTCGTGGAAAATGTTTGTGGATACTGCCTATTATAATAGTACCAGTGCACTATATCCTCCTAATATGCGCTTGTCAGAATCTCATGTTTTATTTGATTCATATAAAGATACAAAGGGGAAATGGGAAACAGTGGATTATGATGATGGACATTGGCAAAATGCAGTTGAGAAAGGATTACCCCCGGTGGCTCCCTGGAATAATCTTTGGATACGACCAATTCCTCAATGGAAAAAATCAGAATTACTTGATTATAAAAATGTTACAATAGAAGGACAGGCGATTACATTTCCATATAAAACATTAAAGAGGGAAACTGTTGAAGCAACATTGCCCTATAATGCACAGATAACTCCATATTTCGAAATAGAAACTACGGATAAAAAAATAATTATAATCAAATCTGATACTTATTCGCAATCGAGTGAAAAGAGTGTTGCAGCAGAATATATTGCTTGTCCCGGGATTTCTAAATATGAGTCACCAGGATGGATAAACGGACATAAAATTCTATACTCTTTCCCGGTGGGAGTAACAATCAAAGCACTTAAATACAGAGAAACCGGTTATGATACTGAGTTATCTGGTTCGTTTATATCGAATGATGACTTTTTCAATACACTTTGGCAAAAATCTCAACGTACACTCTATCTATCAATGCGTGATAATTATATGGATTGCCCCGATAGAGAAAGAGCTCAATGGTGGGGAGATGTTGTTATCCAGATAGGAATGTCTTTTTATGCGCTCGACAGAAATGCTGATTTCCTATCGAAAAAATCGATTCAAAATCTGATACAGTGGCAACGAGAAGATAGTGTTTTGTATGCACCAATTCCATCAGGAAACTGGGATAAGGAGTTACCCGTTCAAATGCTGGCAAGTATAAGTGAATTCGGATTTTGGAATTATTATATGTTTTCAGGTGATTCAGCAACGATAATAGATGCTTATCCCCATGTTAAGCAATATTTAAATTTATGGACGCATGATGTTAACGGTTTAATAACATATCGACCCGGAGGGTGGGATTGGTCTGATTGGGGTAAAAATATTGACAAAGAGTTGATTCAGAATACCTGGTATTATCTGGCGTTGAAAGCAGCCAAGAAAATGGCAGTATTATCAAATAATGCCAGTGATTCGATCATATATAATAGCCGGATGGAAAGGATGCAAAACAGCTTTAATGATATCTTCTGGAATGGTGTTGAATACAGATCTCCGGCATACACCGGACTTACAGACGACAGAGCCAATGCAATGGCAGTGCTCGCAGGTTTTGCGGATGTACAAAAATGGGAAAACATCAGAAATGTGTTAATGACAAGACGAGGTGCCAGTCCTTATATGGAAAAATATGTGCTTGAAGCTTTGTTTTTAATGGGCTATGAAAGAGATGCACTGGAAAGGATGAAACATCCGGATCGTTATCTGAGTATGGTTGAAGATACAAGTACTACTTTATTTGAACTTTTTGGGAATGGAGGATCAAACAATCATGCCTGGTCGGGTGGCCCATTAATACTTTTATCAAGATATTGTGCCGGTGTAGCACCTCTGACCCCTGCTTTTGATACCTATAAAGTATTTCCTCAACCAGGTGATTTGACTTTTATTTCAACCATTGTGCCGAGTATTAAAGGTAATATTGGTGTTCAGATAGAAAAAGATACTGCTAATTTCAACATGAGACTGATATCACCTGATAATACAAAAGCTTTGGTAGGGATTCCGGTTAACTCAAATTCAAGTTTGAATGCAGATTCCATCTTGGTTAATGGAACTCTGATCTGGAAAAGGAATCAATACATTAAAAATGGTGTCCCTGTACGCTATATGGGAGTTGCGGATAAATTTATAATTTTTGAGGTTCAACCAGGGCGGTATGAATTTGAAGCCAACTATAATAATCGGATTTCTCTTGATGTTAATCAGGAGAAAATTGAAAATGCTCTTTCATATAGTTTTTTCCAGGATCAAACCAATGAATATTTACATATTCGATTTGATAATACATTCAATCTTGATACCTTAATTTCTTTGTATGATTATCAGGGAAAGTTAGTTTCAACTTATAAAACACTGGATACTACTTTTACAGTTGATATCCGGAATTTATTATCGGGGATGTACATACTGGAAATGGTAAATGGACAAAACCAGTATGTTGAATCTTTTATTAAATAAAGGTAAATAAGAATTCTGCTATCTGTATTTCCCCGATTTAAAATCCGATAAAATACTCAGGTAACTTTGATATCGTGATAAGCTAATCTGATGGTTTTCGACCGCTTTTAACACGGCACAATCTGGTTCATGTACATGCGTGCAATTCGTAAATCGACATTTTTTTGATGTTCTGAATATCTCTTTAAAGTAATGACTGATTTCATCTTCTTCCATGTCAATCGTTCCAAAACCTTTAATGCCGGGCGTATCGATAAGTTGGGCGCCGTTTTCTAATTGATATAGTTTAGAAAAGGTTGTTGTGTGTGTTCCTTTGTTGTGATAGCTTGAAATCTCGCCTGTTTTTGCAGCAGATTCGGGTAAAATAGCGTTAATTAAGGTTGATTTCCCAACACCGGAATTACCTGAAATCAGGATGGTCTTATCTTTCAAAAAGTCTTTAAAATTCAGGAGTGAATCCGGTAATACCGCTGATAGCATAAATACAGGATAATCAATTGATTCGTAGAGTGTTTTCAGCGCTTCTGCATATTGCATATCTTCTTCACTATATAAGTCAGTTTTATTGATTACAATACAGGCCGGAACATTATATGCTTCAGCAGAAGCTATAAAACGGTCGATAAAAATGGTGGAAGTTTCAGGATGTTTGATGGTTATAACCAGTACAACCAAATCCAGGTTTGCAGCTAGTATATGAGATTGTTTTGATAAATTGGATGAACGCCTGATGATGTAATTTTTGCGATCTTGAATAGCTGAAATCAAGCCCACATTACTTTCTATCACTGTAAATTCAACAAAATCTCCCACAGCAATAGGATTTGTACTCCTGATGTCCTTAAGTCGCAGATTCCCTTTAATTTTACAATCGAACAATTCATGCTGATCGGTTTTAACCTGATACCAACTTCCGGTATTTTTAATGACAAGTCCTTTCATTCGTTATCAACCAATTTGAAAGATAGTTCATCTAATAATAAAGCAATTTCATCCGAATGTACCCCGTTTGCAATCAGGTGTTCCCTGTCTTTATTTATTTGATCAATGATTAACTGAAGATTACCTTCTTGTAAATCAAGACTGTTTTGATAATAATGTAAGGCGCTTGCTCTGTCTTTTTTACAAAAAGCGATATGTCCTGCATTCAAAAAGTCAGTAGCATCCGGCACACCGGATACTATTTTCTCCATATAATAATCAGCCTGGTGAATGTTTTTTGCAACAAATGCGCACCAACTGATGGCTTTCCATAGTTTTTCATTATCGGGATCTGTTTTTTCAATATCTGCATAAATTTGCAATGCGTCTTTGTACTTATTAAGTCCGATTAAACAAACGGACATCTGCATTTTTGTGTTATATAGATTAGGCGTCAGAAAATCAGCATGTTTATAGTGCTCCAAAGCTTTCTCATAATTACCCGACAGGCGATAACATAATGCAATTTTCTTGACTGTCCAAACATCATCCGGTAAAATCATGTCGGCTTTGATGTATGCTTCCAGGGCTTTGTTGATTTGAGAATTTTTCTGGTATGCAAAACCAATTTTTTGATACAATGCCGCTGACGGATCAAGTTCTTGAATCAGTTCTGAAAATAATTCAATAGCCTGAGTGTAAATTTTCTTTGTAAAATAGTATTCCGCTATTTGTGTTTTGATATCACTACCAGATGCCAGTAGGTCAAAAAATACGGTTTGATGGATGTTTAATGCAAGATTAAACATATCCTGGAAATCATTGTGATGCTGATGGATACGAAAAAACCGGAACAAATCCTGTATATATTGTCTGGCAATATTCCGGGCGGCCAGATCAGGTTTTAATATTGATTCATCTTTATTTATCTCTTCCAGTTGTTCTGCTTCTGCTTTAAAAGTTCGACTCATGATGTCTCGTTGACTGTAAGGCATTTGCAATGCACTCAGACAAAATGAATATTTATCGGAATTACAGATCACGCTATTGTTTAAGAAAGCAGAAAGAATTGATTTGTCGTTTTTTTCAAACAATTCCTGAACAGCAGAAAATTCCGGATCGAAAGTCAAGAACCAATGGGCAGTTTCATAAAAAAAAGGAAAATTTTTAAGCATGGAAAAGGTACTCATGTAAACATCTGCTCCTTCCATCTGTAATTCAGTGAGTTCCTGTAGTTTATCGGCAATTCCGCTCTGTTCGAGAAACTCAGTCCATTCCGGGTTTTCTTCATCCCATTCGTCAGATTTTATCAAATTCTCGGCATCCAGTTTGTCTTTAAGCATGGGACTCATCTTCATTACTTCCGGAAGAATTTCTTCTTTCATTTTTTTTGTAATCAGATCAGTTTCTGTCGTTCCAATAATTAGTAAAATAATGTTTTTAAGATTTTCTACTATTTTAGTATCATCAGACAAAACCACCAGTCGGTTTCTGAGCGCCGGGAAAAAAGGTAATAAGTTGTTGTACTTAGTCAAAATGAAACATAAACCAGTTAGAGCACGTTGTTTGACAGATATATTGGAATGAGTACTGGCATCAAGTAAAAGCATCAGTTTTTCTTCATCAAACATCCGCCATAAGTTCAATGTCAGGGCAGAAATAATCAGATTTTTTTCAATTTCTCCCGGATAGGATGGATGTAGAATTTGTTGAAAAACTTGTTTTTCATCCCCACGTATTTTTGTGTTTAGCCAGAAGACTGCGAATAAATCGGGGATGAGTTTTTCAAAATTAGTTCTTAATCTTTTTATTTCTTTTTCTGTATCAAAAGTTGATTCTTTAACAACTACTTGCTGTTGGTGAAAATAGTGTAATGAATCATACAAAGCTTGTGTAGAGCTAAAATGTAGTTTATGAGGATAATATCTTTTTTGTGTATATTCAAAACTGGTGGCATTACGCATCATCAGTTCTTCCCGCAGCAGTGAGTTAATATTGATTAATCTGGCAATTAACTTGTTATAAATGATTTTTCGTTCAGGGTCATCAATTCCGGAAATAAAATACTGCAACATAAAGCGATAATTTCGGAGCAATTCTTCAAATTGGTCGGTTATGTCACCCCATTGTAATTCATTCACAAGAAGCCGCGTTTTATCGAATGCGAGTTTCAGTTTTCCGGAAAGCAATAACCCCTGTATCGCGGTATATGTAGATTCAATCTGTGATGCAGTCATAAAAGTTAAATTTAACCCATTTTGCTGATTCTGATTAATCTTTCTTCGTCGATAATTTTTAATTTACGACCATCCATAGCAATTACTTGTTCGTTCACAAAATTTGATAAGGTACGAATGGCATTGGATGTTGTCATATTAGATAAATTAGCCAGGTCTTCTCTGGATAAATAAATGCTGATTGTTGCACCATCTTCTTCTAAACCATAGTTTTTCATTAGCATATGCAACGCTTCAGCCAGTCTGCCACGAATATGTTTCTGTGTCAGGTTTACCGTGCGAGCATCAGAAGCGCCAAGGTCAGATGCAATTTCTTCGAGAAACCTGTAACAAAAAGCATTGTTGTGTTTTAGAATGGACAAAAAAATATCAGCTTTAATCATATAGATCGTTGAAGCTTCAAATGCAGCAACATTAGTATTGTAAGGTTCATTCGCAATGATGGCACGATAACCGAAATGTTCTCCTGGTTTTAGCATACGAATAATTTGTGCACGGCTGCCAACACCTTCTTTATAAACTTTTACTTTCCCGGACTCAAGAATCATCATGTGAGTCGGAATTTCACCTTCACAGTGAATCATTTCATTTTTTTTAAAATAATGTACAGTATGGTTATGCCGTACAAATTGCCTTTCATCCTGTGTCAGAACATCCCATACAGACATGACTTCGTCTATAGGTCTGGGGATAGAGATAACCTTTTTTGCCATTACTGAAAAGAAAATATGTTTGATAACACTGTTTTACAGCACAAATTTAATGATTTTTTTACATAAACAATATTTTTGAATTAAAAAACGCAATATTCTTACAGAAATTCGTAATAAAGTTTCATATTGTGTTCTTTATGTATTGAATAAAAAATGTTACTTTTGTCAAAATTAAATTTACCCCTTACAATATGAGACAACTTATTATCCTGCTTATTTTTTTGTTAACGGGAATTTATAATCTGAACTCCCAGACATTCAAATTTAGTGATCCAACTATTGTAAGTCTGATTACCTGTGAACCTGGTGATGCTTTATATGCAAAGTTCGGACATACAGCAATCAGGATTAAAGATGCTAAAGGTATGGACATCGTCTTTAATTATGGTATTTTTGATTTCAGAACGGAGCAATTTTACTGGAAGTTCATGAGGGGGCATACAGATTATATGCTTGGCGTGTATCCAACTACAAACTTTTTACAGGAATACCGTGAAAGAAAATCGAGTGTATGGGAACAAGAATTGGATCTTACTCAAAGTGAAAAAAGTAGATTAATTGAGCTGCTTAACATAAACTATATGCCTCAAAACAGGATGTATAGATATAACTTTATATATGATAATTGTGCAAATCGTCCATACGAAATTATTAGTAAGTCATTAAATGGGGTGGTTGTTGGGGAAATGAATCTTGATGATGAAACTTATCGTACCTTGATTAATAACTATTTAGAATTTAATCCTTGGGCAAAAATGGGTATAAATTTACTTTTTGGGGTGGATGCTGATAGAAATATTAGTAGTCCGGTAGCCAGTGTTTTTCTCCCTGAGAAACTAAAAGATTTTATACAGAGCTCAAAGATAATTAGTCTGAATAACGGTTTGCAGGAAAGAAAGATTGTAAAAAGCATCAAGATGATTGTTGAAGGAAGATCCAAATCAGATCTGAAAATGTCTTCCTGGATTGTTCATCCTTTTACAATCAGTTTCGTTTGGTTAATTGTTGGTGTTATTTTAATGTTATATAAAAAGAATTTAGATGCCATAAGTAACAAAGTATTTGATAGTATTTTGTTTCTGGTAACAGGTCTTTTAGGAGTAGTCATATTCTTTTTTATGTTTTTCTCAGAACATCCGCTTACAGGTAATAACCTGAATATATTATGGTTGAATCCAATGAATATAATGTTGGCATTGATGCTATGGAAAAGGAGCCCGAGAAAATTTTTCTTTTTTTATAATGTTATTTATTTGTTGATGATTATGTTGTATTTGGTTGTAACACTATTATTAACTCATTCAACCATAACAGATTTTGTACCCTTACTAGTGTTGTTGTTTTTGAGGGTATTATGGAGAGAAGAACGTTTGTTACACATTTTGTTTATTCCCACAGAAAAAGGACTTCGATTTAGATAAAAAAGTATATTATATGGCGTTGATTAAATCGGTAAGGGGTTTTCATCCAACAGTTGGCAATGATTGTTATTTGGCTGAGAACGCTACCATAATAGGGGATGTTATAATAGGCAATGGATGCAGTATCTGGTTTAATGCTGTTCTCAGGGGGGATGTGAATTCGATTCGCATTGGCAATCACGTTAATATCCAGGATGGTTCGGTTTTGCATACATTATATGAAAAATCAGTTGTCGAAATTGGCAATTACGTTTCAGTTGGACATAATGTGACGATTCACGGTGCAAAAATCAATGATTATGCCCTGATTGGTATGGGAGCTACACTGCTGGATTATGCTGAAGTCGGAGAAGGTGCAATTGTTGCCGCAGGTTCTCTGGTCTTAAGCAACACAAAAATACCCCCTTATACCCTGTGGGCAGGCGTTCCGGCAAAATTCGTAAAAAATGTCGAACCGGAACAAACACACGAGATAAACCGTAAAATCGCACATAATTACGCGATGTACGCAGGATGGTACAAAAACAATGATAATGTATGATTAATGAAAGAATGGTGCTACGCACCGAACATCTATATAAGAAATATGGTAAACGTCTGGTCGTAAATGATGTTTCCATTGATGTAAAACAGGGAGAAATTGTAGGTTTGCTGGGGCCAAATGGTGCAGGGAAAACGACTACATTTTACATGACAACCGGGTTGGTTACCCCCAATTCGGGAAAGATTTTTCTGAACGATGTGGATATTACCAAGTATCCGGTATATAAACGAGCACAGAGTGGTATTGGGTATCTTGCTCAGGAAGCATCGGTATTCAGAAAAATGTCGGTTGAAGACAATATAAAATCGGTGCTTGAAATGACCAAATTCAGTAAGGAATATCAGCATGAGAAACTGGAAACCTTGATAGCTGAGTTTAATCTTGAGCATGTTCGACATAATATTGGAGACAGGCTTTCCGGAGGTGAACGCAGGCGTACCGAAATTGCCCGCTGTCTGGCCATTGAACCTCGATTTATCATGCTTGATGAACCCTTTGCCGGAGTTGATCCCATTGCTGTTCAGGATATTCAGGATATTGTTTGGAGATTGAAAGATAAAAATATAGGTATTCTCATTACCGACCACAATGTAGATGAAACGCTAAGCATTACCGACCGGGCTTATCTGTTGTTTGAAGGCGTTATATTATATCAGGGAACTTCAAAAGAACTAGCAGATAACCCCGTAGTAAGAGAAAAATACCTGGGTAGGGACTTCGAGCTGAAAAAGAAAACAAGGATTTAACAAGGTCTAAACCCGTGGCTAAGATATGATTCTAAACTTGATTGTCACAAGCCATTTTAGTGACTGAGATGAACCCCTAACTTGATTCCCAACTTGATTAACACAAGAAACTTTAGTGAACAAACGATACACACCATGCATTTTGATCAAAATCATTCTCTTCTAAATTACAATACTTTCGGATTAGATGTCAAAACCAAGTATTTCTTTGAATTTGATTCAGAAGAAAATTTGATAGAGGCCTTACAGCACAATGATGTAAAGGAGAATCTTTTGTTGGTAATCGGACAAGGAAGCAATTTGCTTTTTCTGAATGATTTTAATGGAGTTGTGTTGCATTCGGCCATCAGAGGAATAAAGTTAATAGAAGAAACAGAAGATGCAGTTCTGATCGAAGTTGGATCCGGTGTAATTTGGGATGATTTGGTTGCCTATTGTGTTCAACAACGTTGGTCGGGCATAGAGAACCTCTCGTTGATACCCGGCGAAACCGGTGCTGCCGCCATTCAAAATATCGGAGCTTATGGGGTTGAATTTAAAGATGTGGTGCAAAAGGTAAAAACTATTCAAATTGCTGATGGTCAAAGTTGCGATTTTTACTTGAAAGCATGCCATTATGCATATCGGGAAAGTATTTTTAAAAAGGAGTTGAAAGGTCAGTATATTGTAACATCTGTGCTTCTCAGGTTATCCAAGAAACCGCTTTTCAACTTATCTTACAATCACCTGGAAAATGAGGTACTGAAGAATGGAGAGATTAATCTGGAAAATATCAGAAAAACAATCATTCAAATCAGGGAGTCGAAATTACCCGATCCTAAGGTACTGGGCAATGCCGGTAGTTTTTTTATGAATCCGGTCGTGTCAAGAGAGATATTTGAATCATTGCAGTTACATTTTCCGGCAATGCCGCATTATTATGTCAGTCAACAAGAAGAAAAAATACCTGCAGGTTGGTTAATAGAACAGTGCGGATGGAAGGGACGTACCATCGGGAATGTTGGCGTGCACGCGAAACAGGCACTCGTTTTGGTCAATTATGGTGGTGCAAAAGGTAAAGAAATTGCTGAGCTTGCAGTTATGATTCAACAATCTGTTGCCAATAAGTTTGGAATTAATCTGATTCCAGAAGTTAATTTTATTTCTTGAACTATTTTATTCCCAACCGGTTTAATTCTTGCTGATATTTTCTTGCATTTTTGGTGTGTTCAGTATAAGTAATGGCAAAGTTATGCTCGCCATTTAAAGTTTCTTTTGCAGTCATAAACAAATAATCATGTTTCTCGTAGTTTAAAACGGCATCAATCGTAGCAGGTGAAGGTAATCGAATCGGACCGGGAGGTAATCCTTTGTTTTTATAAGTGTTGTAGGGAGATTTTACCTGTAAATGTTTAATGTGAACCCGGTTGATCGTATAGTCATTCAAAGCAAACCGGATGGTTGGGCATGCTTGCAATGGCATGTCAATTTTCAACCTGTTGATGTAAAGTCCGGCAATAATCGGATGCTCTTTCTTCTTATTAGTCTCTTCCTCAATGATAGAAGCCAGTGTCATCACTTCCGTTTGTGTCATGGGGATTAAAGCGGCTTTTGCCATTCTTTCTTTATTCCAGAATATATCAAATTCTTTTTTCATCCGGTTAAAAAGTTCTTTTGTGTCCGTATCCCAGAAAACTTCATAGGTATTAGGAATGAAAAAGATAACGGCATTGTAAGGGTTTAAATCATATTGCTTCAAAAAGACAGAATCGTTGAGTGCATGAATGATGCTTAATGAATCAGCCATAATCATTGAAGATAACTTCCCTGCAAGTTGTTCTTTGGTTCGAATGTTATTGATTACCAGTTTTACTGGTTCTTGTATTCCTCCCCTGAGTTTGCGAATTAAAACTAAATTCGACATGCCCGGCGTAATTTTATATCTTCCTGGTCGGATTTTTTGATCGTATTTGATTTGTTTTGCAATGAGCTTAAATGTAAACTCATTGATAAGCAATGATTTATTGTTTATTTGAGCCAGAATATCTTCAAACTGATCATGGTCAGAAATGTAAAGATAGGTATCTTCTTTTTGCGTCGTTGTATTTGGAAACAAAATTACGTAAACAGCAAATAAAAAAAACAGGAATAGCGTTATACCTCCGGTGATCAATAATTTTTTCGGTAAACTTTTATTATTGTTTGACATTGTTGTTAATAGAAATTGATTATGATGTTTTTTGAGCATGCAAAAATACACATAAGTTTTTAAATTTATTGTTTGTTCTTTTTTTGGAAAATCCGAATTTCTTTTCTATATTTGCAGCCGCTAAAACAAAATGGAAGTTTGGGTGAGTGGCTGAAACCAGCAGTTTGCTAAACTGCCGTGCGGGTAACCGTACCACGAGTTCGAATCTCGTAGCTTCCGCAAGACCCTTGAAATTGCATGATTTCAGGGGTTTTCATTTATTGCAGATCTACTTCTCTTGATAACTCACAAAAAAGTGTTACATACAGAACATTTCAGACTGAAAAATGTTGTAAAAACAGTCTGAAATTAATCGGCTATTCGTGATAACGATCGTTATTTGTATATTTTTTTATTTTATATAATAGTCGTGATGTTTGTAAATTGATGCGTTGCAACGTCTAATGGTCGTTAAGCATCTTATGAACGAGATACTTGTCAAATTCCTTTGGAAAGAGATAAGTTGTATATTATTTTTTCATGTTAAACACTTACAATTATGTTGAGAATTTTTCAGGACACCCATTACCAGTTCAGAGAAGAAATCCGTAAACTCTATATGGATACTTTTTCTCAGGGAGATGCAGCACAGCACGTTGATCCTGAAGAACTGGACAACGAAATCAGACTGACTTACGAAGAAGGTATGATGATGGTAGCGGTAGACGATGAAGATGAATCGAAACTGACCGGTGCTTTATTTGTGTATCCACTTCACTACGATGCCGGCTTTAATCCGGAATTGTCTGATGTGTGTGATAAGGTGCATACGCCTTACATTGCAGAAGTGATGGTACATGAAAAGTACCGTGGTCGAGGACTGGGACGCAAAATGCTGAAGAAAACGCTGAGTTACCTGAAGGAAAACCGTTTCCGTGAAGTGTTTATCCGGGTATGGAATAAAAATCTGTCAGCGTTCCGGTTGTATCGTGATGCCGGATTCGAAGTCGTAGGCAAAATTTTCCAGAAAAAATGGTTTACCGACCGTGAAACACGTTTTTTAATGGAGAAACTTTATTTAAAAAAGGGGCTTTGAGTTTATATACCTTTGATTCCTGCTCCTTACAAATATTTACACCCACGGAGTTGCAGGTGTTCTGTAAAAATGTTAACTTTGGAAAGTCAAAAAAGTAACCCATGTTTTATATGAAAAAATCGCTGAAAACTCTTCTGATTTCACTATGCGTGCTGTCAATCGCTTCTTCCTCCTGTATAAAGGCCTCCGAGACATCCTATCCCATGTTCTGGACCTGGATGGAGGACAGGGAAGGATTTGACCTGGACTCACTTTTCCGGCACATCGATGAGGCCGGCATAGACGGGCTCATGCTGTATGCCCCGGACAATGAGACCTACGTCAAGGCGGCTGAGATGGCAAAAGAGCACGATGTCACCCTTTATGCCTGGATCTGGACTCTCAATCCCAGAGGAGACCGCCAGAAACTGTTGGAGGAACATCCGGACTGGTTTGACGTGAACAGGAACGGAAATTCGCTCAAGGATTTCAAGGCATACGTGAATTCATACAAGGTGCTGAACGCGGCTGTCCCCGAAGTCCGAGAATATGTCAGGGACATCGTGCGCAACGTATGCGAAATCGAAGGCATCGAAGGCATCTGCCTGGATTACTGCCGCTTCGTGGATTGCGTGCTGCCTATCGGCATTGGCCACAGATACGGCATTCTCGGAGACGGT
>JAQWCZ010000261.1 GCA_028705705.1 Paludibacter sp. | reverse complement strand
ATCGGACAGGATTTAAAAAATGTGGAGTTTAATCTGGCGAAATGTTGTAATCCGATTTATGTCGATGAGGTGTTCGGATTTGTTTCTGTATCAGGTGGTATTAAAATTCATCGGACTGATTGTCCCAATGCACCGCAAATGATTGCCCGTTTTGGTTACCGGATTGTAAAAGCCCGATGGTCGGGTAAATCGGTTGGTTCTCAATATCCAATAACACTCCGCATTGTCGGGCACGACGATATTGGGATTGTGGCTAATATAACATCTTTGATTTCGAAGGAAAAGCAAATAACGTTACGCTCAATTTCAATAGACTCAAACGCCGGACTTTTTCAAGGCAATTTGACTATTATGGTTAGCGACAACAAAGAGCTTGATATGATTGTAAAAAAAATTAGTCAGGTGAAAGGTGTTAAGCATGTTTTGAGGAGCTAAGCATACCACAGGCTGCGAAAATGTCTTCCCCACGTGATTTTCGGATGGTTGCCATGATCCCGTTATTGGTCAGATAATCCCTGAAAGCAATCATTTTTGTTTCATCAGATGTCTGTAGGTCAATTCCGGGGATGGCATGATACCGGATTAAATTTACCCGGCAATCAATGCCTCTCAGTAATTTTACCATTTCACGTGCATGACGCGGGGTGTCGTTTAGTCCGTTAAACATGATATATTCGAATGAAACCCTGCGTTGTTTGCTGAAATCATAGTTTCGTAATTCTTCCAGGACTTTCAAAATTGAATAGGCTTTTTGAACTGGCATTAATTTCAATCTTTCTTCTTCGAAAGGAGAATGCATACTCACTGCAAGGTGACAGTTTGAGCTTCCCAAAAACTTTTTCATACCGGGAATTAATCCAATCGTAGAAACTGTTATTCTTTTCGGACTCCAGCCAAGACCATAATCAGCACTTAGTATTTCCAATGTTTTCAACACATTGTCGAGGTTGTCGAGTGGTTCACCCATACCCATGAAGACGATGTTGGTCAGTTGTTCAGATTCCGGAATAGAATAATACTGATTTAATATCTCTTGAACAGTAAGCTGAGCAGCAAAACCCTGTTTACCGGTCATGCAAAACAAACAATTCATTTTGCAGCCTGCCTGCGACGAAACGCACAAAGTTGCTCTGTCTTCCTCCGGGATAAAAACGCTTTCAATAAACTGATTTTTGGCTGTCTTGAACAGATATTTCACAGTACCGTCAACAGAAATCTGGTTTTCAACCGGCAATGTTCTGCCAACCTCATATTGTTCGTTGAGTAATACCCTGTTTTTGATGGAAATATTACTCATCTCGTCAATAGACATTACCCTTTTTTGATAAATCCATTCCGCGAGTTGCTTTCCGGTGAATGAAGGCATACCCAAGGTGGTTGCTATGGTTTTCAGTTCATCTAATGTTTTGCCTAAAAGAGGAGTTTTTGTCATGTTGAAATTTTTATCAAAAATACGCAATCTGTTTTTATGAAAAAAATGACGGAATGAAAAAACTTCATCCCGTCATTAAAAGTCTATGTATTCTGAATTAATAGAAATTCAGTCTGTTGTCGGTTATTTCAGCTTTATCACGCATATTCATCAGGATGATATTAGGTAATGAATAGCTGTAACGTGACTCCAGGCTTTGTTTTTCGGCTGATAAATCAAAAGTGGCTTGGTTTTGATTCATATTTACATTTTGTAAAACAAAAACACCGGCATTACCTTTAACAGGTGCTGATAGTTTGTTTAGTTGAAGCGATACTGCTTTACCTATTACAGCAGGTTCAAATCCTTCCATTCCAAATTGATATGAACTAAAGTTTACATTTTCGGCAGACTTTATTTCAAGTCCCATGCTACCAGCCAGCGTTTCCAATGTTGTCCCGTTAGCCATCTTTCCATTTATATCCTGTATGAACTTTTCTGCTTTCTTATCTCGTATTATTTCACTACGGATTTGGCTTGCGACTTTATTGATTGATCTGTATTTTGATTTGTTTACATCGGTAATCACAGCGACAATAAGTTCTTTGTCGCATTCAAAAACATCTGATACAGTTCCTATAGAGTTGTCAAATACCCAGCGGACAATCTGACGTGATTGTGGAATTCCCACCACATTTTCATTTGTTTGATAAATCTCGTTTGCCTGGCGCACGGTATAATTGTGTTTATGTGCAATGCTATCAAAATCAACAGCTTTTAGTTCAGCAGCAAAGCGTTTAGCTTCATTAAAGATTATACTTTGTGTTTTAGAACTTGCAATCACCCCACGTTCCAGAATAGCCAGTTTAACTTTCTTTCTCGGAGCTGTTTTATCCATGATTTGGATAATTTGAATTCCTTGTGCATTTTTAGATGTAAACACTTCGTTAACTTTCTTTGCAAAAGCTTGTTGGATAATATCTTTATCAAGTGCTTGATCACCATCCATGATCCATCCGATTTCGCCGTTGTTCTGAGCAGTTTGTTTTACTGCTGAATATTTTTGAGCCAGACCGCCAAAATCAGCTCCGCCACGGATTGCTTTGATGATGCTGTCAGCTTTGGATTCTTCTGAGCTTAATAAAAAGATGTGTCTTAGTTTAACAGAATCAGGAAGCATGATGCCTGTTTCCATGATGCGTGCCATGGTGTATGCGTTATTCTCAAATAGCGGGCCCATCACATCGCCTATCTTCCCTGAAAAAGCAAATTCTTTATAATGAGCGGGTATTGTGTTTTCTGTATAATTACGTCCTGTATAAGGAATGTCAGAATTCATATTTACCAGTTCCACAATGTCATCAGTAGTCAAGAATTCATTTTTCAGGTTGTTGATGAATTTTTCAGCCTCCTGAAAATCATATTCCTGCGGCTGAATATTATAGCTTACGTAATTAATGGATGCGTTCGGTTCCTGACGATAACGATTGATTTGGCTGTTATAACGCTCTTTGATTTCTTTGTCGGTAACAGTAAATTCAGCATCAGGTACTGAGTAATATGGTTTGATGATGTAATTTACATTAAATGATTTGGTTTTGATGTCGAAATTTGATTTAGCCTGCAAGCTATTTGCAACCACAGAATTAGATATCAATACATTATATTTTTCTTGTAACAAAGAAAATTTTACAGTTTTTTCCAGGAAGATCCATAATTTTTTATAATCATTCAAAACCTCCTGCATTTGATTATCGGTTGGTTCGTCATCTTTAAAGTTCAAAAACTGCAATAGTAAAGCCCGGCTGAAACGACCTGATTCGTCTACGAAGAATCGACGTTGTTGAATCATGGGGTGAATGTTGTTTCCGATGAGCTGATCAGATAATTCTTCTTTACTTACTGTGAGCCCCATTTTTTCGGTTTCTTCGAGCAGCAGTTTTTCACGTACCAACTGATCCCATACGAATGCCCTGATTTGTTGCATGGTTTGCTCGTCAATATTTTGCTGTCCTGTTTCGTATTTTTGAAAGACAATAATTTGATCCAGTAAATCCTGATATTCAGCTATATTGATTTTCTATCCATTAATTTAAGCGACAGTTTCTCTGGCTTTATTGAAAAATGTAGACCCTTGAGTCAAAAAATCGCCAAAGATGAA
>JAQWCZ010000260.1 GCA_028705705.1 Paludibacter sp. | reverse complement strand
TGCTGTTTTTTCTTCTTAATGTCTGAATACACTCGCGGCAAGCCAGGATAACCGAAACTCCTTCATAGTCGAAAGCAGCTTTCAGCGTGGCGATATTTTTTTCCAGATTTTTCTTCAAAGGAACGATGGTATGTATGTGTTCTCTTTCTACCCCGATGCCTTCACAGATTTGTTGTAGTTTATTAGTCCCTGCTGAATCTTGTCCGCCTGTCATGGCTGTTGTATAATTGTCAGAAATAATCAGCGTCATCGCCGTTTTATCATTCACTGCATCCAGTAAACCGGTAATACCGGAATGTGTAAAGGTAGAATCCCCGATCACGGCCACGGCAGGATGTAAACCCGCGTCAGCAGCGCCCTTGGCCATGGTGACCGAAGCACCCATATCCACACAGGTGTGGATGGCGTTGTAAGGTGGCAAAGCACCTAAAGTATAGCAACCGATATCGGCGAATACATGCTTATTTTCGTAGCTTTCGAGCGCTAAGTTCAGGGCTTCGTACAAATCACGGTGACTGCAACCCTGGCACAATTCGGGCGGGCGGTTGGCAACAATTTCAGGAATCGGCTGAGTAATATTGGTTTTGTTCAGCAAGGCTTTCGCCAAAGCGTCCGGAGATAACTCGCCGGTACGGGGTAAAGTGCCGTCCAGTCGCCCTGAGAACTTACCATTATCAAAAAATCCGCGTAACAATTCCTCGTAAATAGGATAACCTTCTTCTGCAATTAATACTTTTGAAAAACGGTTGCAGAAAGCCTTTATTTTTTCCTCCGGAATGGGGTATTGCGAAATCTTCAACACCGGGATGTTCAATTTATGTGCTGTGTTGATTTCCATTACATAATTATAGGCCAGTCCGAAGGCAAGAATGCCGAAACCGCCTGATCCGACAATTTCTTTATTAAAAACAGAATTTTCAGATAACTCAATCAGTTGTTTTTGCATTTCAAGTAATGCATTATAACGTCTGCGCGCATTGGCAGGGAGTAAAATCCATTTGAACCTATCAGTTTCCGGTGCTAATTGATTAGTTTCCACCGGAGCATCACGTTTAATAACCGAGCGGGAATGGGATAGACGGGTTGTAATTCGGACAATCACCGGGAGTTTTACTTTTTCGGAAAGATTAAATGCATATCGTACACAATCATACGCCTCCTGTTGATTAGAAGGTTCCAGTAAAGGTAAGTAGGAAAATTTGCCGTAGAATCGCGTGTCCTGTTCATTTTGTGAAGAATGCATAGACGGATCATCAGCCACCAACAATACCAATCCACCATTGATACCTGTCACCGCCGAGTTAATAAACGCATCGGCAGCCACGTTCAATCCAACGTGTTTCATGCAAACCAAACTCCTTTTCCCGGCATACGACATGCCCAGCGCAGACTCATAAGCCGTTTTTTCGTTTGCCGACCAGCTCGACCGTATCCTCTTTTGTTTCGCGATTTCAGATTGCTGAATGTAGGTGGTGATTTCGGTAGAAGGAGTGCCGGGATAAGCATAAACGCCCGAAATTCCTTCGTCAATAGCAGCAACCGCAATGACTTCCGCCCCGAGGAGCAATTCTTTTTCTTTTATCATGTGTTAATTCAAATCTAATGTGTGCATAAATCTGTAATATTGATGTAAAAAAAGATAATGCAATCTCATAAAGGTGCTTTTTTGTCAAAACAGCGCAAAGTTAACGAAAAAGGAACAAATTACAAATATGAAAAATCAGTACCCTGTTTTTCTCTCCCCCGAAAGTTCAGTTATTACCAGATATAACAAGGTCTTTTCTTTTCAATACCAATAATTTTTATTCCCTGATGTCGTTATTAATAGAAAAATGCTTATAAAACCAATTAAAAAAAATGTTTTTGCTATTAAAAACAAAATAAAATCTGATTTTTGCTTTTATAATTAAATAAATTTTGTAATTTTGCCGCCGAAACAATAAATCACTAAAAAACGTAACATTATTTATGAAAGCAGATCAAGTCCTCGACACCCTGAGGCGTCGCTTTCCCAATGAACCTGAGTACCATCAGGCAGTTGAGGAAGTATTGCACTCAATTGAAGAAGTGTACAACGCCCACCCCGAATTCGAAAAACAAAATTTAATTGAAAGACTTTGCATTCCGGATCGTATTTTTTCTTTCCGTATTACCTGGATAGATGACAAAGGCAATGTACAAACCAATATGGGTTACCGTATTCAGCATTGCAATGCCATTGGTCCTTACAAAGGTGGTATGCGTTTCCACGCTTCTGTTTGTCCTTCTATCCTGAAATTTTTAGCTTTTGAGCAAACGTTTAAGAATGCACTGACTACCTTACCGATGGGTGGTGGAAAAGGAGGTTCTGACTTCAATCCGAAAGGAAAATCAAATGCTGAAATCATGCGTTTCTGCCAGGCTTTCATGCTGGAGCTGTGGCGCTATATTGGTCCTGAAACCGACGTTCCTGCAGGTGATATCGGAGTAGGTGGTCGCGAAGTGGCTTATATGTATGGCATGTATCGCAAACTGGCCCGTGAAAATACGGGTACATTCACCGGTAAAGGAATTGAATTCGGTGGTTCGCTGATTCGTCCCGAAGCTACCGGTTATGGTAACATCTACTTCCTGATGAATATGTTAAAGAGAAAAGGTATTACCGATTTGAAAGGTCAGGTGGTGGCTATTTCCGGTTCAGGTAATGTGGCTACTTATACGGCTGAAAAAGTGCTGGAACTTGGAGGTAAAGTAATTACCTTGTCGGATAGCAACGGTTACATTTATGATCCGGATGGTATTACCAAAGAAAAGCTCGAATATATTTTCGAACTGAAAAATATTTATCGTGGTAGAATCAAGGAATACGCTGATAAGTATGGTTGTAAGTATGTGGAAGGCGCTCGTCCATGGGCAGAAGTTTGTACCATCGCGTTACCATCAGCTACACAGAATGAATTAAACGGCGATGATGCAAAAATGCTGGTAAAAAATGGTTGTATCGCTGTTTCAGAAGGAGCTAATATGCCTTCCACTCCGGAAGCTGTTGAAGTATTCCTGAAAAACAAAATTTTATATGCACCGGGTAAAGCTGCCAATGCGGGTGGTGTTTCAGTTTCAGGCTTGGAAATGACTCAAAATTCGATGAAAATCAGTTGGTCGAAAGAAGAAGTGGACGAAAAGCTGAAGAGCATTATGGAAAACATCCACAATGCATGCGTGAAATACGGTACTGAAGCCGATGGTTATGTAAACTACGTGAAAGGTGCGAACATCGCTGGTTTCATGAAAGTTGCCAAAGCCATGATGGCGCAGGGAGTGTTGTAATGGCGATTTTAAATGATATGTTGAAAAACGCCTGCGAATTTCGCGGGCGTTTTTATTTTTTATTTGAACTTTTAAAACTTGTAGCTGTTTTAATTACCGGATAACTAAAACAACATATTAAAATGGTACGATTCAAATTAATATCTATTCTGATTTTATCAGTCTTTTTTGCCGGCAATCTTAGTTCTCAATCCGTTTACTCTTTTGAGGTAACGACAATTGACGCGCAACAAATCACCTTGGAAAAATACAGAGGAAAAACCTTGCT
>JAQWCZ010000259.1 GCA_028705705.1 Paludibacter sp. | reverse complement strand
AAGTCTGCGCTCCTTCCTGCCATTGAATTGCATCATGATTCGTTACGACTTATGCTGGGAGTCGTATTGGGCAAAAGATAGTTCCTATTTTGATGAGAACGGAAACTGGCTCGGTGAACCTGAAATTAATGCACAGGAACTGAGATTTAACTTTAACACCTCCAATTGGAATTTTCAGAAAGCACATTTTAATATTTTACCTTCAAATACCATTTTTGTTGATTTGAAGCCTGATGAAAAAACGATATTGAAGGAGATGAAACCTAAAACCAGATACAATATCGGATTGTCGCTGAAAAAAGGAGTGGAGGTGCGCACAGCAGGACTGAAAAGCATGGATGTATGGTATCAGCTTTATAAGGAAACTGCAGCCAGAAACAACTTCTTCCTTAACGATATCCGTTATTTTGAAGCGATACTGAATGCAAGGACTGAACATACTTCTTCTCCTGCTGAAGTGCGTTTGTTGATTGCAGAGTCGGATAAAACTCCGCTTGCTGCCATGTTCCTCATTCTTTCCGGAAACAGAGGATCGTATCTCTATGGTGCTTCTTCATCTTTAAACCGTAACCTGATGGCAACTTATGCCCTGCAATGGGAAGCCATGAAGATTTCTAAAGAGAATGGATGTACAGAGTATGACATGTTCGGTGTAGCACCAAATCCTGATACAGCACATCCTTTGTATGGATTGTATAAGTTTAAAGTCGGATTCGGAGGCAATATTTTTCACAGTATGGGATGTTGGGATTATCCGCTTCAGGAAGAAAAATACAATTTGTTTAAATCATCAGAATTGTTGAGCCAGGGTTTTCACATCAATTAAAATTTCAATATTTTTTCAAAAAAGCAGATTATTACAACAAAAAACCGGGATTTATTGTTAGTAAAAAAGTGAAATAATATATCAACCGGCTAGTAAACCTGAAAAACAACAAAAGAAATTTAAATAATTATGTCTAAAACAGCCATATTCAACCCACTCTCAATGCCTACCTATGTGATGGCAAAACCCATTGGTTCAATCTGTAATCTGAATTGTAGTTATTGTTATTATTTAGAAAAGGAAAATCTGTATAAAGGCATTAACAGTTACCAAATGAGTGATGAGGTGCTTGAAAAATACATTGAGAGCTATATCCAGGCACAGCCGGTGCCAGAGGTGTTGTTTCCCTGGCACGGTGGTGAAACACTCTTGCGTGATAAATTATTTTATAACAAAGCACTTGCGTATCAGAAAAAACACGGTCGCGGAAGACATATTGATAACAGCCTGCAAACCAACGGCGTTCTGTTAACAGATGATTGGTGTAAGTTTTTCAAAGATAATAACTTCCTGATTGGAATTTCGATTGACGGACCTGAACATTGCCACGATGTATATCGTAAAAATAAGGGTGGAAATGGAACATTCAAACAGGTTATGCGTGGTATTGAACTGCTGCAAAAACACAATGTGGAGTTCAATACGCTTTCAGTTATCAATGATTATAATGTAGAGTATCCTCTGGAAGTATATAATTTTTTCAAAGAAATTGGAAGTCGTTATATGCAGTTTTCACCGATTGTGGAACGTATGCATAAAAATGATGTTCCTAATGGATTAAAACTTATGGGACCTGAGGAAGGTGATGATTTCGTAATTGCTCCGTGGACAGTTGACGCACGGAAGTTTGGCAAGTTTTATATTGAAATATTTGATGAATGGGTACGCAAAGATGTAGGACAATACTTTGTGCAGATTTTTGATGCCACGCTTGCCAATACTGTCGGAGAACAACCCGGTTCCTGTATTTATGCCGAAAAATGCGGACACGCTTCGGTGATGGAGTTTAACGGTGATGTGTATACCTGCGACCATTATGTGTTTCCGGAATATAAGCTTGGAAATATCAAACACAAAACGGTTTTCGAAATGATGTTCTCAGAAGAACAACTTCGTTTCGGGGCGGATAAACGTGATAAATTGCCTACTCAGTGCAAACAATGTGAGTTCCTGAAACTTTGCAACGGAGAATGCCCGAAAAACCGCATCATCAAAACTCCTACGGGAGAACCCGGATTGAATTATCTGTGTGCAGGTTATAAAATGTATTACCAACATACCAAACCCTATATGGATTTCATGGCGAACGAGTTGTTCTTTAAGCGGTCGCCTGCCAATGTAATGGCCTGGGCCAGAAACCATAAAAAAAAATAACCACATTAGTCACATGAGTAAACTTAAGTTTGGTATAATTTGACATAATGAGAGATTAACAGAGATTATTTTAAAATCAGAGTTTTAAACTTAAGTTTACTCATGTGACTAATGTGGTTTATAATAAAATCTGTCTAACTTCAGGAAAACGGTATTCAAATCCTGCTTCCATCAGTTTTTTGGGCTTTACCCTGCTTCCTTTCAGCAATAATAAAGCCTTTTCACCGAACAGGATTCTCAGTACAAAGGCAGGTGTTGAAGGTAACCAGAAAGGTTTTTTAAGTTTCTTCGATAGTGTTTTCATCAGCTCTTTATTGGTGATGTGTTGAGGTGCCACCGCATTATAAGCGCCTGTAAAAGTTTTATCCTCAATAGCTTTCAGGTATATTTCGCATAAGTCGTCGATGTGTATCCAGGGCATGTATTGTTTGCCACTTCCAAGCGGACTTCCTATACAGAGTTTGATGGGAAGTAACATCTTTTTCAAAGTAGGTGAGTCATTACTTAACACGATGCCGGTTCTGATTTTTACCGAACGGATACCAAGTTCTTTAAACCGGTCTGCTTCGTTTTCCCATTGTTGACAAACATTCCCGAGAAAATCGTGAGCAGCAGGAGCCTCTTCATCAAAAATGGTGTCGCTGGTAACAGTGCCATAATATCCTGTTGCAGATGCCGAAATAAAAGCTTTCAGTGGAACTTTATACAACTGAACCTTATTAAAAAGAAATCTGGCTGAGTTAACGCGACTGTTAATAATAAGTTGTTTGCGTTTTTTAGTCCACCGACCCGATCCTATATTGGTTCCAGCCAGGTGGATGATGTAATCCACAGAATCAAATGCTTTTCTGTTAATATCTTCAGTTTCCGGATTCCAGTAAAAGCAATCTTCTACATTCGAGTTCAGCATATTGGTTGTGAGTGTACGAACTTTATAGCCCTTTGCTTTTAGTTTCTGCTGAAGATGCCCACTGATGTATCCTGATGATCCGGTGATGAGTACTGTCTTTTTCTTAGCCATGATTGCAATGAAATTAGCTTTTTTGGAAGCATAAAGTTAGGTATATCTTGTATGAATTCCAAATTTTATTTCTTATATGTTTCGTATATATTAAGAAGTCTACGGTCTACAGTCTCCGGTCAACAATCAACAATATCCTTTAAACGGGAGGCTGCCACATTTCTGCAACAGCCTCTCCGGGATTTAGTTTAAAAATAAGATGTAATTTATAATATAAATATAATTCCTATACAATTTAAATTGGAAAAAATTGATTTAGGATAACTTGCTTAATGCTTCATACAATAGCTGTTTTCTATCACGGTCGATAGGAATTTTAAAACGGTTGTCAACAAGGACAAAACCGTTTTCCAG
>JAQWCZ010000258.1 GCA_028705705.1 Paludibacter sp. | reverse complement strand
GGTATTAGCTGCTCTCACGACCTGCATACTCGAGGCAATCGGTGAAACCCGAAACTGGGATTATCGATTTTGCTGGCTTCGCGATGCGTCTATGTCGATTGATACTTTGTTGCAGGTAGGTCATGAAGGTGCTGCCAACCGATTTATCAATTTTATTAAAAATATCCTACGGAAGAAATCAGACTCATTCCAGATTATGTATGGTATCAGGGGGGAAAGAACGCTGACTGAAGAGACTTTACCCCATTTAGCTGGTTACGAAAACACACAACCCGTAAGAATCGGGAATGATGCCTATCATCAAAAGCAAAATGATACCTACGGATACGTGATGGATGTGATCTACAAGTACTATCAGTATTTTCCGGGCACCCTGGATGATATTGAAGATATGTACGAAATCGTAAAAAATATTGTACGCACTGTGATGGAAGACTGGCGTAAACCAGACAAAGGTATCTGGGAAATCCGTGGAAAAGAAAAGCATTTTGTCTTTTCGAAAGTAATGTGTTGGGTGGCGCTTGACAGGGCTGTGAATATTGCCCGTCTGTTGCATGATTACGATAATGCGGAAATATGGGAAGCAGAAGCAGAAAAAATAAGGGAAGATGTTCTGAAAAACGGGTGGAATGCCGAAGTGCAAAGTTTCACACAAACCTACTGCAATACGGCTCTCGACTCATCTTTGTTGCTGATGGAGTTTTATGGCTTCATCGATGGAACAGATGAAAAGTTTATCCGTACCGTAGAAGCTATTCAACAAAACTTAGAATATAATGGTCTGTATTTCAGATACAAAAATCAGGATGATTTTGGAGTTCCGACCTCAGCATTTACAATTTGCACCTTTTGGATGGTTAGGGCACTCTACGCAATTGGTAAAAAAGAAGATGCGCAAAAGCTCTTTGAGGAGTTGTTGCAGTATTCTAATCACTTGGAATTATTCAGTGAAGATCTGAATTTTGACACAAAAGAACAACTCGGGAATTTCCCTCAGGCATATTCGCATCTGGCATTAATCAATTCTGCATTATTATTCACCGAAGAAGTTCAGACTTCCCGTTTTATTCGTCCTTAATCCGGCATAATCAGCTTACGAAGAAATGGTAGTGTTTTGGATTGTGAGCGCAAATTATAACGGGCTACCTGCGACATCTTGCCAATTTTGATCGTGTATGCTGTTTCGGGTAGGGCCTTAAACATATCTTCATCGGTTGTATCATCGCCTATTGCCATGATAAAGTCGTAATTATCCAGCTTCATCAAACGTTTGGCTTCAGATCCTTTGGTATGAGCAGGCGACTTAATTTCTACAATTTTATTTCCCCGCATGATTTGTAGTCCGAGACGCGTACAAGGCTCAATGAGCGCGTTGATAAGCTGTTGTTCTCGTAAAGAAGCCAACCAGGCATCTACATTGCGATAGTGCCACACCAGGGTTGTTTCTTTTTCTTCAATCATCGATTTGGGTGTCTTTTCCACAAATAATTGCAGGATATCGGTAATCTCATTATTCCAGGGTTTGGAATTGGGAAGATTGTGTTGCCATCCGCTTGCGTTTTTGTAATAGGCTCCATGCTCGGCAGCCATTGAAATGCTCATTTTACCAAACCATTTTTCAAGGGTGAGATGGTCGCGTCCACTGCTGATTACTACATTGTTCCGGGTGTCAGCAACCAAATCCTTCAGTACATTCAGTATTGCAGCATCAGGGGAAGCGTCTTCCGGTTTTTTTCTGAAAGGAGATAAGGTACCATCGTAATCAAGAATAATCAAACGTCTTTCCGAAGATTGATAAGCAGATTTAATATTGGATATAATTGCTTCATCAACTTGTTCGCTGTTTACATTGTCGAAATTCTGACGAATATTTAACAGTTGATTGATGAAGTTATTGGCCCAGTAATTCACGGTATATTTTGCGGTTTTACGTTGCATATGCTGTAACCTCATCATCTGAATTTCTTCCGGCATTTCAAGTGCTTCACAGATACTGTCCGCAATCATATCTGTATCATTCGGATTGATAATCAGAGCGTCACTTAATTCAATTGCTGCACCAGCCATTTCACTTAAAATAAGTACCCCCGGTTTATCTCTTTTTGCTGCGACATACTCTTTCGCAACTAAGTTCATACCATCACGAAGCGGGGTAATTAAAGCTACATCCGCTATGTGATACATGGCGATCAGTTCATTGAAATCAAAACCATGATAAAAATAATACAGGGGTGTCCAGTTGATGCTTGAGTATCTCCCGTTGATAGCACCAATTGCTTCATCAATCTTTGTTTTCAAATCATAGTAACTATCCACTGTATCTCTGGAAGGAACAACAATCATGACCAGGGAAGTCTTTTCATGAAATTCAGGATGTTTTTCCAAAAAACGTTCAAACCCTTTAATTCTGGATAGAATTCCTTTGCTATAGTCAAGCCGGTCAACAGATAGAATCAACTTTTTATCTCCAAAAATATTTTTTAATTCACGGGCTTTATCTTTTATTTCTGGTAGTAACGGTGCTTCATGATACAAACTGTAATTAATCCCCATAGGGAAAACATCAGCGTAAGCAATTCTATTTTCCAACGAGACCTGATCCAAATCGAAACGCAGATCTAATATTCGTTCACAGGCGCTGACAAAGTGGCGCATGTAGTCGTGTGTATGAAACCCTATTAAATCGGCCCCGAGTAATCCGGAAACTAATGCTGCGCGCTGCGGTAACACCCTTATCAATTCATAAGTTGGAAAAGGAATGTGATGAAAATAGCCGATATTCATATCAACTCCCGACTCTCTTAACATTTGGGGAAGTAACATCAATTGATAATCCTGTACCCAGACGATATCGCCGGGCTGAATAAAATCCAGCGCAACATCACAGAAAATCTGATTTACTTCTTTATAACCGTCCCAATATGCCGTGTTATAATCGATAAAAGAATAGAAATAATGGCAGAGAGGCCACAAAGTGCTATTGCTAAATCCTTCATAATGGCTTTGTATCTGTTCCTGATTCAGAAAAACCGGATGAAATTTCAACGCTTCAAGGTGACTTCTGATTATCAACTCTTCATCCTGAGATTCAGCAATGGTTCCAGGCCAGCCGACCCAGTGCTTTTCTATGTCTGTTTCTAATGAATCTAATCCTGTCGTTAAACCACCTTCGCTTCGTACAAATTCAAGCTCATTATGGTCGTTTCGGTTGACTTTCAACGGGAGGCGGTTGGCTATTATTATTAATTTCATGGGGTAAAAATTTTCATCAGGTTTATATTAATCATCATTGAAGTATTGCAAATATAGTTAAAATTGACCTTAAAAGCAAATAATAATTGTAAAACACCGGTAAGAATGCATAAATTTGCAGGCAAAATTCAATGATAATGAAGATTAAAAATCACAAAAAATTCTGTTTAAATAAAAGAATAACAATATTCGGAATGATATTGTTGGTTTTGGCCGGACTAAGTGCGCAAAATGTAGATGAGCGTGGCTATATTGTGAAAATTGGTGATATCGCTCCGGAATTCAGGATGAAGTTGACTGATGGGAATATTGTTAAACTAAGT
>JAQWCZ010000015.1 GCA_028705705.1 Paludibacter sp. | reverse complement strand
GGCAATACGGGCTGAGAAGTCGGTCGGCAAGGCAATGGCTTCGTCCAACGCATTGGTATGCAGCGACTGGGTATGTCCCAGTGCAGCGCCCATGGCTTCGATACAGGTACGTCCCACATTGTTAAACGGATCCTGCTCGGTCAGCGACCAGCCTGAAGTTTGCGAGTGGGTACGCAAGGCCAGTGATTTTGGATTCTTCGGATTGAATTGTTTTACAATCTTCGCCCACAACATACGGGCAGCACGCATCTTGGCAATTTCCATGAAGTGATTCATCCCTATCGCCCAGAAGAATGACAAACGCGGAGCAAAAGCATCGATATCCATACCCGCGTTTACACCGGCACGCAGGTACTCAAGTCCGTCGGCAAGCGTATAAGCCAACTCAATATCGGCCGTAGCGCCTGCTTCCTGCATGTGGTAGCCTGAAATTGAAATTGAGTTAAACTTCGGCATGTTCTTCGAAGTATATTCAAAGATATCAGCAATGATCTTCATTGAAAACTTCGGAGGATAAATATAGGTATTACGCACCATAAATTCCTTGAGGATGTCGTTCTGGATGGTACCGGCCATTTCTTCGAGTTTGGCACCCTGTTCCAGTCCGGCATTGATGTAGAAAGCCAAAATAGGCAACACAGCACCGTTCATCGTCATGGAAACCGACATCTTATTCAAAGGAATACCATCGAACAACACTTTCATATCTTCCACAGAACAGATTGATACACCCGCCTTACCTACGTCACCTACTACTCTTTCGTGGTCGGCATCGTAACCGCGGTGTGTGGCCAGGTCGAATGCAACCGACAAACCTTTCTGACCGGCAGCCAGGTTACGACGATAAAATGCATTGGACTCTTCAGCTGTTGAGAAACCGGCATACTGACGGATAGTCCACGGTTGCATGGCGTACATCACCGAATAGGGACCCCTTAAGTACGGCGGCAGACCTGCAGCATAGTCCAGATGCTCCATGCCTTCCAGGTCATCTTTTGAATAAAAAGGTTTTACCGGAATCAATTCAGGTGTCAGCCAGTTTGATTCAGGCATATTGGCAGCTTGTTGCGCTGCAAATTCATTAATTTGAATGTTTTTGAAGTTGGGCTTCATATTTTTTAATTTTAACAATATTTTAACCGATAGGGAAAAGTATAAAAACAGCCACATCCCACACTGCATGAGAAATGATGAGTGGCACAAGATTCTTTTTACTGTACATGAACATCAGTCCCCAGAATGCACCACACACAAGGGCTGCCATTATCAGCATGAAATTTAAAGACCAGATGTGAACCAATGCATATATGAGTGTTGTAACGATGAAAGCAGTCCAGTCGCCATACTTTACACCAATAGTACGTTGAATGTATCCACGCCAGAAAATTTCTTCGGCCGGACCTATTAGCACAAGTAGCAACAGACCAACTATATATGGATTGCTACCATCTTTCATGCTGTAGATGTTTCCAATCTGTGGTTTGGCAAAATCAAACCAGGCTGTTGACAGATAATTTCCAAGATAGAAAATACCATACAAAGCTACGGCAGAAATCAATCCCAGCGCCACATCTTTTGATGTAATCCTGAATTGTTTCCAGAAATCTTTGGTTGAAATCAGGCTGATCCAAATCAGCAAAGCACCTGAAATACTCATTGTCAACCAGAAATTCGTGATTCCTGTCGTCCATGGTGAAAACATAAAGAACCAAAGTCCGGCTGCAAGCAATATTGCTAATATTATTCTGCTATTCATAATGCTTTGGCAATTAAATTCAATACAGAGAACAGCAATGCAAAAATCATCACCAACTGTGCCGACATGGCATCGAGGTCTTTAATAACTTCTGGCTTTTCAATATCAGCCTGCATCATTACCTTGATATTTTTCATGGCAACGGGAACAGTCAGCAATGCTACAAGAGTAATCGGATGCACCATCCCAATGGCATTCATCAATATCAAAACAACATAAGAACCGAGAGCCAAAACTACGTATTGTATTTTAGATCCTTTAATTCCCAGTACCATCGCTTGTGTTTTAATATTAGCCATGGCATCGTGTTTGATATCACGGGTATTATTTGCATGCAGAATATTCACAACCAGCATAGCAACAGGTACATTCAGCAAAATCACTTCCCAGAACAACTCGCCGGTCATCACATATGCAGTACCAATTCCAATCAGGGGACCGTAAATGATAAAAATCAGCAAATCACCAAGTGCGATTGATTTGAATACATAATAAAAATAGGTACCCAATACGCCAATCAAACCAATCCATAATAAATCTGTTCCGGTAAACAAGGTCAGTATCAGTCCGATCAGGATGCCAATGGCCAGTAAGACAAATCCGAAAGACAATATCGTTTTCGGCTTAAAAACCCCTTCGACCAACATTCGGCTTGAACCAAACGACTCTTTCCGATCAATGTTATTTTTATAATCGAAATAATCGCTGATCAGATTTCCGGCAGCATGCACAAACACAACCCCAATCAGGGCGATGATGCCAAACCACCAGTTAATCTCATGAAATACATGTTCCTGTTTAAAGAAAAGATACGATATGGTCAGTATCACAGGCATAGTTGATGCCGGAAAAGACCAGGGACGAGTTGCAATGACCCAGTTTTTAAATGATTGTTTCATGTGAAAACAATTAAATTCCTAATAATGTGTTGAAACCTTTCAAAGATTCCAGAACATTGGTTTTTATATTCACAAAATGAACAATTCCAAGTGATTTCAGTTCATCGGAACAAGCAGGGGCACCTGCCACAACCAGAATTTCTTTATTTTTTGTTAATTCATAAGCTTTTGGAGCAAGTTCTGCATATTCATCATCGCTTGAGCACAGCACGATGATATCCGCCTGAGCTTTGCGTGCAGCTTCAACACCAGCTTCTATTGTTGTAAAACCAAGGTTGTCAATTACTTCATAACCGGCACATGCAAAGAAATTGCAGGAGAACTGTGCACGGGCTAAACGCATTGCCAGGTTACCAATAGTTAGCATAAATGCTTTTGGACGTTTGGTAGCAGCTTCTGTGGCAAAACGCAGTTTTTCAAATTCTGCTGATGCACGTACTGTTTCCAGTATTTCAATTTCGCCAACAACTTGCTTTGTTTCTTTAAAAGCATTGGCTTTTCCCGAAATTTCCGTGAAATTTGGAAATTGGTTTGTTCCAAGTAAAACTTCCCTGCGTGACGATACATTTTTCAGACGTGCAGTTGCCGTTGCTTTAAGCGTTTGCTGAACCTTACCCGACTCTACAGCTACAAGGAATCCACCTGCATCTTCGATTTCAAGGAAAAGATTCCAGGCCTGTGCAGCAATTTCATTAGTCAGCTTTTCAATATAATACGAACCGGCAGCCGGGTCTGTTACCTTGTCGAAGTTTGATTCTTCCTTCAACAATAACTGCTGATTGCGGGCAATTCTTTCAGAAAATTCATCCGGTTTTTTGTACACTGCATCAAAAGGCAAAACTGTCAGCGAATGAACACCTCCTAAAGAAGCACTCATCGCTTCAGTTTGAGTACGAAGCATATTTACATTCGGATCGAAAATTGTTTTGTTGAAAGAACTTGTTTCTGCATGTAAACGCATTTTCATGGAACAATAGCAGATCCCTTCCACTGTTTCCGTACAATCGCTTCTTCTACAGACAGGTTTGTATGCTTCCACTATCAAGGCCCACAACCACTTGGCTGCACGGAATTTGGCAATTTCCATGAAGTAGTTACTGCCAACACCAAAGTTAAATTTAATTTTTTTGGCTGCTAATTGTGTATCAACACCTTTGTCAACCATCATCGAGAGATACTGATTGCCCCAGGCAAGTGCATAACCCAGTTCCTGCGTCACATAAGCACCGGCATTACTCAAACTGATTGCATTTACATTGATAACACGATAGAAAGGTAATTTAGCAGCAGCCAAAGCAGCAGCTTCCAGCATCACAGCCATTTCATCACCGGAAAATTTCTTACCCCGAAGCAACATACTATTGATTGGATCGAAATTAACTGAGCCCTGCAATTCAGGTGCATTGTAACCTTTTACCGTAAAATAATCTATCAGCAGATTTACTAATTCTACCGTCTTTTTTGTACAAGTTTTGAAGTTCAACTCCACGCAGTTGGCTGCAATTCCTTCGAGTAAAGCTGCAATAAAATCGGCATGCAGATTTTCTTTGTTGATAGTAAAACCGAGCGAGTTAACACCCCTGTTTAATAAATCTAATGCCTTTTTATTGGCTGATTTGGCATCTTTCACTTCGATATCCTGACGAACAAACCAGTCGTTATCTGCTTTAGTTCCTCTCACAAAAGGAAATTTTCCGGGAACAACTTCTGTCGTTTGATAGTTTTGAATATCTTCAGCACGATAAAACGGCATTACTTTAAACCCTTCGTTCGTTTTCCAAACGAGTTTTTTATCGAAATCAGCGCCTTTTAAATCAGTTGTAACTTTTTCCATCCATTCCTGAGTTGAAACAGGAGGGAAATCAGCTAATAAGTTTAATTTTTTTTCTGACATAATTTTAAATTGATCTTATTTTCAAACGGCTGCAAATTTACTAAATATTTATCAAACACCCATGATTTTAAACCGATAACATCCATGAAATTTTGTCTTGTTTTTTATGAAAATCAAATAAAAAACAAGACAAATCGACAGAATAAGTGCTCTGGCTGATATTTTGATACGGTACAGGCAGCATTAAACAACAAACTATGAATGCAAATAATAACAATCAGAACGAAAAGGCATTAAACAAATATGCCATTAATTTAAACGAACGGGCGAAAGCCGGTAAACTCGACCCTGTGATCGGTCGCGATGATGAGATTCGTCGTGTACTTCAGATATTGAGTCGTCGTACCAAAAACAACCCGATTTTAATTGGCGAACCCGGTACCGGTAAAACCGCTATAGCAGAAGGACTTGCTCACCGGATCATCCGGGGCGATGTGCCAGAGAATCTAAAGAGTAAACAGCTATTTTCACTCGATATGGGCGCGTTGATTGCGGGAGCGATGTACAAAGGTGAATTTGAAGAAAGGCTTAAATCGGTGGTTAATGACGTGATTCAGGCCAACGGAGAAATTATTCTTTTTATTGATGAAATACATACGCTTGTGGGTGCCGGAAAAAGCGACGGCGCCATGGATGCTGCGAATATTCTGAAACCCGCATTGGCAAGAGGTGAATTGCGTGCCATCGGAGCCACTACGCTAAACGAATATCAAAAGTATTTCGAAAAAGACAAAGCGTTGGAACGTAGGTTCCAGATTGTCATGGTAGATGAACCGGATGTACAAAGTTCCATTTCAATCTTGCGTGGATTGAAGGAACGTTATGAAAATCACCACAAGGTAAGAATCAAGGACGACGCCATTATTGCTGCTGTCGAACTTTCGAACCGCTATATTACCGATCGTTTTTTGCCAGACAAAGCCATCGACCTCATGGATGAGGCAGCCGCCAAACTCCGGTTGGAAGTGGATTCTGTTCCGGAAGAGTTGGATGTGATCGAAAGAAACATCAAGCAATTAGAAATTGAACGTGAAGCCATCAAAAGGGAAAATGACACGAAGAAACTGGCTATACTCAAGGAGGAAATCAACAAACTGAAAAGTGAGAGTCAGGTACTTCATGAGAAATGGTCATCCGAGAAAGCGTTAATAGACAAGATTCAACAGGCAAAAATTGAAATAGAAAAATTAAAATTCGAAGCAGATAAAGCGGAGCGCGAAGGTGATTATGGAAAGGTTGCCGAAATTCGTTATGGAAAAATTAAAAATCTGGAAACCGCAATCGCCGAACATCAGACCAAACTGAATGACCTACAGGGTACAAATGCACTCATAAAAGAAGAAGTCGATTCGGAAGATATAGCCGATGTGGTGAGTCGCTGGACAGGCATACCTGTGAACAAAATGATGCAAAGTGAGCGGGACAAACTACTGCACCTCGAAGATGAGTTGCACCTGCGTGTAATCGGTCAGGAAGAAGCCATCGTGGCTGTTGCGGATGCTGTTAGAAGAAGTCGTGCTGGTTTACAGGATCCAAAACGTCCTATTGGCTCATTTATCTTCCTGGGTACGACGGGTGTTGGTAAAACTGAGTTAGCCAAAGCATTAGCCGAATATCTGTTCGACGATGAGAACATGATGACCCGTATCGACATGAGCGAATACCAGGAAAAATTTTCGGTAACGAGATTAATTGGCTCACCTCCAGGCTATGTGGGATACGATGAAGGAGGACAGTTGACTGAAGCCATCAGAAGGAAACCCTATTCAGTTATACTTTTTGATGAAATTGAGAAAGCGCATTCGGATGTTTTCAATATATTGCTGCAAGTACTGGATGACGGGCGGTTAACCGACAACAAGGGACGTACGGTCAATTTCAAAAACACCATCATCATTATGACCTCAAACATCGGTTCAGCTTTAATTCGGGAGAACTTTGAAAAAATGAACAAAGCAAACCATGATGAAGTAATCGAAAAAACTAAAAATCAGGTTTTTGAATTGCTGAAGCAAAGTATCCGGCCGGAATTTCTAAACAGGGTTGACGAACTCATCATGTTTGCACCCTTAAATGAAAAACAAATTACGGATATTGTCAGGTTACAACTTTCAGGCATTCAAAAATTACTCTCTGAAAGTCAGATTCACCTTGAAATTGATGAAGAAGCGATACATTTTATTGCCCGTGCCGGCTTTGATCCGCAATTCGGTGCCCGACCTGTTAAAAGAGCCATACAGAAACTGTTGCTGAACGATTTATCCAAAGCAATTCTATCAGGAACCATCCGGCAAAACGACACTATTTACGTCGAAACGGATGGTGATAAATTGAAGTTCAGAAATTAATTTTTCAGATATTGTTGTCTTATAAAATATTTTAATAAATCATCCCGTATCTGTCTAAAAATCAGAAACGGGATTTTTTTATTGAACCAGGTCAAAATATTGGGAAAATGCTTAATTGCATTTCCAGTTTGTATGTTTCATTCTTTTGCCCTTCCAAATTAGCAGTTTTTTATGGAAAAGTATATCGGACAACAATAAAATTAACAGTATAATTTTTACATTTTTTTTGTCAACACCTATTGATAAATATAAATGAACTACTTTTTTTAATGCGCTAAGGATTAAAGTAATATTTGATTAATATTTGATTAATATTTCATTTATTTAATTATATTTGCACATTACTTTATTTCATTTTTATTAGAAAATTTATTCTAATTTTAAATAAAAAACTGATTAAAAGTTCAATACGGTTTTATTACATATTTCTAATAATTATATAGCAGGCATTGAATGTAAATTTACAGATAAAATTTTACTAATATCATCACTAATGTAATAATTCACCATGAAAAAAAACAATTCATTTAACATTGATTTTCGATATTGGTGGTTTATATATGTATTATTTAGCTTTATTTCTTCTCCCACTAATGCCGAAATTCCTGATTCTGTTGGAGCTTTGCGTTTTGCAGAAACTTTTTTCAAGGGAAATTCACTGCAATTTGCACCGGGAAAAGGTATTCAAAAACCCCTTTTAGAACAGCGTTACCAATCTGAATTGACAAAAAAAACGCATGTTTATGCTTTTCAAAATTTAAGTGACGGATTTGCTTTGGTAGCGCAAAGTAACGGAAAATTTGCAATTGTGGGATATTCACCGCATGGGAGTTTTATCAAGGAAAATTTGCCACCACAATTCCAACACTTAATTTCACTTTATGAAGATTCATTGGAAATCAATTCTTCCTCACCTCAAAAAACTATCAGTGGATCGCCTGTTATGACACCGCTTTTGAACGAAGCGGGCATCAATTTAAATCAATTCTATCACGAAGAAGTAGGTGGTTGTCCTTCAGGTTGTGTGGCAACAGCATTTGCTCAAATCATGGCATATTACAAATATCCGTCACAAGGACGAGGTTCACATTGCTATACAAGTAAAAATTTTGGTGAAATTTGTGTGGATTTTGGAAATACCACATATAATTGGGTAAATCCTACCAATGACGATTATAAAAAACTTTCGTATCACGTAGGTGTAGCAATGAGTATGGACTACTGTGGCGATGATATTAATGGAATTTCGGGAAGTAGTACATGGGGAAACAGGAACGATGCTATGGACGTGTACTTTAAGTATTATGTAAGCGCTGCTGAAACTACTGAATCCCATTATATAAAGAATGAGATTGACCATCGCCGTCCTGTGTATATTGCCGTAGGCGGAAATCCGGGACACGCAATGGTTCTGGATGGATATGATACCGATGGTTTATTTCACGTCAATTTCGGTTGGGGTGGCCAAAGCAATGGTTATTATATACTGAATAGCAATTCTACATTCAAAATTGGCTCTTATGAATTAGGAACTAATATTTTGGAAGTTTTCTACATTTCACCGACTCCGACAATGAAAACTGCTACTCAGGATTCGCTGGCACTGGTAGCATTTCATAATGCATTTAATGGAACTACCGGATGGGATTTGTCCCAACCGGTTTATACCTGGTCAGGAATAATGGTTATCGATGGCAGAGTAACTGAATTGCGTAGAAATAACGGCTATCATCCATCATACAAAGGAAGTATTCCACCTGAAATAGGAAATTTAACGGCATTGAATAAACTGGATCTGCTTGGACTTATTGACGGTGAACTTCCTGCTACCATAGCCAACCTAACCGAATTGCAAGAATTAACAATTTCACCAGGAGCCGGTAATTTAAAAGCTTTTATACCTGAAAATATAGGCAATCTTTCCAATTTGGAAGATCTTTTTATAAGTAATAATAGCGAAGGAACCCTGCCCGCTTCTATGGGAAATCTAACCAAGTTGAAGAGATTATCATTGTCAAACGGAAATCTCATCGGAAACATTCCTGACGAAATCGGAAATTTAATCAATTTGGAATCTATCGATTTAGGTAAAAATAAAATTTCCGGCACAATTCCCGAAAATTTGGCAAATCTTACAAAACTTACTAGACTTAATCTTGCAGAAAATCAATTAAGCGGTTCATTACCTGCAAACATAGGTAATTTAACAGAATTATCCGGATTATCACTGAACGACAATCAATTATCGGGAACGCTGCCCGAAAGTATGGGGAATTGTTCCAAACTTGGGGGTTTAAACTTATCCAATAATCAATTATCGGGAACGCTACCCGAAAGTTTGGGAAATTGTTCCAAACTTGTGGGTTTAAAATTAAACAATAATCAGTTTTCGGGCGAAATTCCAGCTTCTTTAGGAAATATAGGGTTGACTGATTTGGATCTGAGCAACAATCTTTTTTCTGCTTTACCCGAAGAGCTGGATGGATGGAATAATGTGGAAAAGTTAGACATGAGCAACAACCGATTAAAAACCATTCCCAACGCCATAAATAATTTGGTAAACCTAAATACACTCTACTTGAACAACAATCTAATATCTTTTTTGCCTGTTGGTTTCGGCTTTTTTCCGAAACTGGAATACATTGATTTATCTAATAATGATTTGAGTACATTTCCGGATGAAGTTTGTCTTTTGCCCGAATTAAATTCGTTGTATTGTAAAAATAATAAACTGACTGCATTCCCGCCTTCGATAGGTCTGATGTCGAAAAACGTAGAATACATTAGATTTGAAAACAACGATTTGCAGGATTCCATTCCAGTTTCGTTACTTACAGGCAGCGCTTATGTGAATTTATCGAACAACCGGTTTCGGTTTGAGCATATCCCTCCTGTGAAAAATGCCGGATTCGGACTTTATAATCAAAAGCCGACGTTGCTTTCAAAAAAAATATTCAAAACCGCATTGGGCGACACGCTGGAAATTGATATACGCCAAATTGCGCCCTTTACGCTGTCCGATAACGAATATTATTGGTATTCGGTAAACAACAATAAATCAATTTCCCAAGAATCAGACCCTGTACTAAAATTGACGGTAAACGAGAAAACAGTTCAGGATAAATATTTCTGTGTGGTGCTGAATCCCAATTCGCCCAAGTGGACGTATATGGGTTATATCACCAATCCTTGCCTGAATAGTGTCAGTACTGATACACTTTCGCTGCAATTGGCTACTGATGAAGAGTTAATTTCGGAAAAATATGACGGTGGTTATGTGGTTGCCTCGAAAAATATCCCGACGAAAATTGTTGAAGACAGGATTGTAACCCTGGTTCCACCTTTGAAAGTACGCGGAACAATTCAATGGCAAGCTTCCGCTGATGGAAAAACATGGTACGACCTGACGGAAACAATGTCACAAGCCGATTTGAAAGCCAACTTTGTGAGCGTAAAACAGGATGAGTTAGTTCTTTCGCCCAAAACGCCTGCATTTTATCGTTCCAGCGTACAGGACTTAAATTGTGAACCGCTTTACAGCGATACTATAAAAGTAAATCCATTCGGAGAAGTGCTTTATGATGAAACGTTGAACGTCGCAAATGAAGCTAAAACTATCAAGGCTGACAGTATTGAAGTAACTTTACCGCAAGGAATTCATAATGAAGATTTTCGGTTGACGATTGTAAAATTAGACAATCCACCTGCTGCACCTGCAGATACTATAATGAGTTCCGTATATGATATTACTGTCAGTTTTGGGACAGTTTTCGAAACTCCCATTTTTATTAAATTCAAAAATATTGATAAAACAAAAATCACAAAAACTAATCTCCGTTCCTATAAGGCTGTTTATTTTGATGATATAGAACAAAAATGGGTTCCGTATGCAGACGGCGGGATCAGTTTAAAAGACAGTTCCATTGTTTTTGAAACAAACCATTTGACAAAAGTGGGATGGACTAAATCCGTTAGAGACAATTCTAAAGTTACAGATTATTTTGCATCCGGAAATATTTTTGTTTATTATAAAAAAAGCGATGTGAAACATATGGCGGACTATGCTTCGCAGCAAACCGATCAGGATTGGCATATTTCGGGCGAAACACCTATTTATATCCAGGATATTGCACATTTTCTGAGTGAAGTAATGACTAAATTCGGACTGGCAGGATTACCGGTACCGACATCTGATTTCAGTGTGTATGTGGACAGTATTCCGGATGATGGTTCAGTAGGAATATTAGGTATGATAAGAGGATATATGCTGATAAACAGAAAAATAGATAATCCTGTAAAACTCCGAAGCTTGCTGGCGCACGAGTTTATGCATTATACGCAAGATGATTACATAATTTCTTCTAATGGTGGCAATCTTTTCTGGATGGAAGCCAACGCACATCTTGCCGACCGGATTGTGTGGAACGACAAAACAATACCAATCAGTGAATCAGAACATTATTTGCTTGACGGAAGAACGGCAAGCAGTCCGATTTATAGATTTTTGCAAAATTCATGGGATTATGAAGACAGAAACGCCCTCGGTCAAAAAGTGTATGGTGTGCTAACGCATTGTTATCAGGCAGGTACATTTTTACATTATATGCGAAGTTATAGAGATGGTGATAAAAAACTTAATCCTGCAACATTGTTGAAAAATACCCAATGGTTCGGTTCATGGAGAAATTATTTAAATAATTATATTTCAACTGAACTTGGCTCAGATATAGGGAGCGAATATGAAAACTATGTCAAATACATTTTGAGTGGTGAAAATGAGAAATTTACCATTCTCGATATGGATAAAAATGCAAATCCATTCTCTTACATTATTAGCGCAAGCGCAAGCAAGTATTTTGCACAAAAAATAGCTTACAAATTCAGTAAGACTAAAATAAAGCAGAAAGATAATGTTAAAATAAATGTTCCGTATTTAGCTTCTAAAATGCTGATACTTTATAATGCAACGAAGGATAGCTCCGTGGTTGTAAACTATAAACGCTTGCACGAATACGATGACAATCATAAAGTTTACTACGGAAAATATGATTTTACCACTAAGAAAATGATTCTTACCGACATTTCCGATAAAGAAAAATTCAATATTCTGATTGAAGAACGGACTGATAAAACGTTAAAAGAAATACGAAATATTTGTTTCATCTTGTTTATCAACAAGGAAAATCCTTCAAGACTCAGTTTCAATAGCGATTTTGACGCCTCGTTTGAATTGAACGCATTTCCTGTAATGGATGTTGAAAACGTTCAATCAGCATTATTAAGTTACGGCAAAACCAACAGTATTCCGGGAATTTGTAATTACAGCAACGGACAAAAAATGCCGTTCAGTATGGGTCATATTGGAAATAAAACCATGCAGGGTCAGGTTTATCAAAATATTACAACCTACAATTTCGACCGTGTATTAACAGATGATTCAACTTTCCTTATTAATGTTGAATTTGCTGATGAAGTCCGGCTAGAACTAGGGGACTTTACACTTCCGATGATATTAAAATCCAATGTAACTATGCGCATAGAATATAATTTTATAAGAGGCACAATTAAAATAACAAGCAATGCAAATACTAAAGATTATGTCGAGACGACTTATGAAGAAATACCACGTATAGTACTTACTGAACAACAAACCACGAATACTGTATTGTGGTTAAAGAATTTGAATACGATGGATATATTCAGTTCAGGAAAAGATGTAACATTTAGTACACGCAACAGTCAGGAAACGCAAGATGCCATAGAACTAATATCTAAATCAGTAAGCGGTACTTCATACAGTCTTACTTATGGAAATCAGCCTCCTAAGCCTCCTGAATATTACGGATATAATTATGTAAGCACTGATTATTCGATGGGAGATATTCTCGTGGTAATAGCATTCAAAGTAAAATAAATCTCTATTTTGGTCACTTTGTTCAAATCTTATAAAATTATCAGACAAAAAAATCGGATGAATAGCATTATAGCCATTCATCCGATTATATATCTTTAGGAGTTAGTCAGCAAAGAGAGTTATTCACTATCCACTGATCACTAACCACTGATTAAGTATTCATGCCCCCACAAACGTTAATTACCTGTCCACTTACATAAGAAGACAGATCTGATGCGAGAAACAAAGCTACATTTGCAACCTCATCAGGAGTTCCTCCACGGCGCAGAGGAATCATTTCAGCCCATTTGGCACGTTGCTCTTCGTTTAGTGCATGTGTCATTTCTGTTTCAATAAATCCCGGAGCAATAGCATTTGCTCTAACACCCCGTGAACCTAATTCCTTTGCAATAGATTTTGCAAGACCAATCATACCGGCCTTAGAAGCAGAGTAGTTTGTCTGTCCTGCGTTTCCGGAAACACCAACCACAGAGCTCATGTTGATGATAGAACCATTACGCTGTTTCATCATGATAGGTGTACAGGCGTGAATAAAGTTGAATGCTGATTTCAGGTTTACATTAATAACTGCATCCCACTGTGCTTCACTCATACGTATCATCAATCCGTCTTTGGTAATACCTGCGTTGTTTACCAGAATATCAATCCGTCCGAATTCTTTGTGTATTTCTTCCACCACATTGTGTGTATCGTCAAAATTGGCTGCATTCGAAGCATAAGCTTTAACTTTCACACCCAGCGCTTCAATTTCTTTTTGAGTTTTCAGGGCATTTTCATCGATATTTAAATCTGTAAATGCGATAGCTGCACCTTCACTTGCAAGTTTCAACGCGATTGATTTACCAATTCCACGTGCAGCTCCGGTTACGATAGCTACTTTACCTTCCAGTAATTTCATAAAATTTTGTTTTTTAATTAATAATAGAAGTATTTATACTGATATTTATTTCCTTTCGCTCATCATTGATAAAAGGAATTCTTCATTATTTTCTGTTCTTTCCATGCGGTCTTTCATGAATTCCATGGCTTCCACTGCATTCATATCTGAAAGATATTTTCGCAAAATCCACATGCGGTTCAGGGTGTCATTGTCGAGCAACAAATCATCCCTGCGTGTACTGGATGCCATGATATCAACAGCCGGGAATACTCGTTTGTTTGCCAACCGACGATCAAGCTGTAATTCCATGTTACCTGTACCCTTGAATTCTTCAAAAATCACATCATCCATTTTGGATCCTGTTTCTGTAAGTGCTGTAGCAATGATGGTCAAACTACCGCCATTTTCGATATTGCGGGCAGCACCGAAGAAACGTTTGGGTTTATGGAGGGCATTGGCATCTACCCCACCCGACAGAATTTTACCGGATGCTGGTGCAGATGTATTATAAGCACGTGCCAAACGGGTAATTGAGTCAAGCAGAATCACCACGTCATGACCACATTCAACTAGTCTTTTTGCTTTCTCATGTACCATTGATGCTACGCGAACGTGTCTTTCAGCCGGTTCATCAAAAGTGGATGAGATAACTTCGGCATTTACACTACGTGCCATATCGGTTACTTCCTCCGGACGTTCGTCAATCAGCAGCACCATCATATATACTTCAGGATGATTAGAGGCAATAGCGTTAGCTATCTCTTTTAGTAAAACAGTTTTACCCGTTTTAGGCTGAGCCACAATCAGACCACGCTGACCTTTTCCAATTGGAGAGAACAAATCAACCATACGAACAGACAGCGGATCTCTTTTGCCTGAACACAAGGTAAATTTCTCATCCGGAAACAAGGGTGTTAGATGTTCAAAAGGTACACGGTCGCGAACATATTCCGGACTACGACCATTGATTTTATTAACACGGATCAAAGGGAAATACTTTTCACCTTCTTTCGGAGGGCGAATCGAACCGGTTACCGTATCACCCGGTTTCAGTCCGAATAATTTTATTTGTGACTGCGAAACATAAATATCATCCGGAGAACTCAGGTAGTTATAGTCAGCAGAACGTAAAAATCCATATCCATCGGCAACCATATCCAGGGTACCGGTTCCTTCCAGAATACCATCGAAATCATATTGTTTCTCAGGTTTCTGTGGATTGAATTTCGGACGGTTGTTATTTTGCTGATGTCCGTTTTTATAATGTCCGTTTTGTTGGTTGTTGTTTTCCTGTGCAGGTTGCTCAGTAGTTTCAGCAGGTTGCTGGGGAGTTGTTTCCTGAT
>JAQWCZ010000014.1 GCA_028705705.1 Paludibacter sp. | reverse complement strand
TTTTGGATCTCAACGGCTGAATCCGGGTAGCAATTTCAATTCCTTTATTGGTCACTTTACCGGCATTGATAACCTGAGAAGAAGCTCCTGTTTCCCATGAAGTTGGAACATTGATAATCTGATTGGTTGTAGCCGCATCGTAATAAGTAACATCAAAACTTAACCGGTTACGGAACAAACGAGTGTCAATCCCAATTTCCCAGCTTTCAATATTTTCAGGTTTCAGGTTTTTATTTCTGATAACACCCGATAATGTATAGGCACTGGTAAAATCACTGTTGCTATACACCTGATCCAGTTGATAAGGATCGGTATCGTTACCTACATTTGCCCAGGAAGCCCTTACTTTCATAATATCAACCCAAGGGGCATTTTCTTTGAAATTAAAAGCCTGATCAAGTAATAAACTGGTATTCACTGAAGGATAGAAATAGGAGTTATTACCTTTAGCCAGCGTACTTGACCAGTCGTTTCTGCCAGTAACTTCAGCAAACAAAATTCCTTTCCAGTCTGCTGCAATGAATCCGAAGAAACTATTGATACTCTTATCCCTGCGGATGTTTGAAGAAATAATCTGTCCATCGCTGTTTTGCAACTGATATACGTTGTATGTAAACAACTTGGGAGCAGTTTGAGTGATGGCTCTGTACTGATTTACCATATTGTTACCACCAAAGCTGGCATTCAGGTCAAAATCTCCGAATTTATCTTTATAACTCAGGAGGAAATCATTGTTCATTTCGAAGGAATTCACGTTTTGCTCGCGATACATTCCAGTTCTGTTGGATACTGAGTAGTAAGGTTTACGTTGTGTACGGAATTCACCACTCCAGTCCATTCCGGTACGGGCAATCAAAGTCAGTTTTTTGGGAATAAGGTTGATG
Organism: Paludibacter sp.; assembly: GCA_028705705.1. Classification (GTDB taxonomy): domain Bacteria; phylum Bacteroidota; class Bacteroidia; order Bacteroidales; family Paludibacteraceae; genus Paludibacter. The sequence goes on along the minus strand of JAQWCZ010000014.1, from coordinate 14,181 downwards.
GTAATGCTTGCATTTCCGAAAACCCTGTCGCGTGACATGGTATTTAACTGCTCGTAAACCTGGAAATAGGGGTTATCGCTGTCGTAGTTAATTAAATTACTGGTACCCATATTTTCCTGGTGAATCTGAATTAATCTTCCTGAAAAATACTCTTCTTTGAAATCTTTGATATCAACGGCTGCCGGAGCCCAGATCAGGGTATATAAAGGCGAAGATGAGCTATAACCAGACATAGGCAGATTATCACTGTTCTTTCTGTAATAAGTCATTTTTGTTGACATCGAGATAAACTTATTAATTTCCTGTGTTGCAGAGAAATTAATATTCTGGGAGTTGTACCCTGTATTCGGAACAATCCATTCGTTGCGTGTATCCCTGATTGAGAAACGGAAAGAACCGCCTTTGCCTGTATTCGAATCGATTGACACACTGTTATTATAGGTTGCACCAGTTTCGAAGAAACCTTTATACCAATCTTTCGGTTCATAAGGCAATAATTCATATTCATTGGTTTCCCAATTCTTGGAAGCATACATATAACGTAACTGCCCTTCGAATTTTTCCCCAAAATTATAACGTGACCAGAAACGGGATGTCCCGCCTACTGTCCACCAGGAGAATGGTTGGGGAACAACGTCGTCTCTGTTATTTTTGCTGTAATTACCGGCTCCGTATTCATTTTGAAAATCAGGCCAGACACCCGCCTGTTCAAGTGTTAATGAGGAATTGACTGTTACGCCCAGTCCTTTTGATTTACTTCCGGATCGTGTCGTAATAATGATGGCGCCATTGGCAGCCCTCGAGCCATAAAGTGCAGTTGCCGAAGGACCTTTCAGCACAGAAACAGACTCAATGTCTTCCGGGTTCAGGTCACCGGCACCCCCACCATAGTCGATTGGCGCATCGGCATTTGAATAACCACCACCGGTATTACTCGGAGTAATGTCACTGTTCAGCGGAATACCGTCGATAACAAATAATGCAGTGTTTTTATCATGTGAAAGGGAACCTTCACCACGCAACGTTACACGCATTGATCCTCCGGGTCCGGCCGACGACTGATCGAAGTTCAACCCGGCCACTTTACCTGCCAGTCCGCTCATCCAGTTATTGGAAACCGTGTTGTTCAGGTCCTCACTGCTTACCTTGGAAATAGCATAACCCAAAGCCTTGTCAGCCTTTCTGATACCAAGAGCGGTTACCGTAACTTCTTCCAGTTGAAACAAAGTCGGACGAAGGGTCATGTTAACCACCTTCTCTTCAGATTCACCAATATTTACATTGATGGTTTGTTTCTCATGTCCAATGTAGCTGGCTTCCAGAACCTGCTTCCCAGCAGGGACATTCGTTAATACATACCGACCCTCGGTATTTGTTACCGTACCGATGGATGTACCTTTGACAATAACAGATACACCCAACAACAATTCACCTGAATCATCTTTAATTTCTCCGGTGATTCTTGCCGTTTTCTTTTGCAAAAGAGTTTCCGAGTTGTGATTTTTTTCTGTTGAGGCATACGACTCAATGGAAGAACCCAAAAACAAGCAAAGAAACAACAAGCTTACATTGAATAAGCTCCACTTGAAGTTTAACAGTAAAGGAATCTTTTTCCCTTTCATAAATAGTTCCTTTTTCATGTGCATTAGAATGTTATATTTAATTTTTCTTTGTTTTTTTGTTAACAAATTTAGTGACTTCATATTGCGGTATTGTTACTGATTCATGTAATATCTCTTATACTTCTTTGAGAAACGAACCAACTTTACAGCCCTGTCAGGATAATTCGTGATAAAACCATCCACTTTTAAGTCTACCATGTTCTGAATATCTTCCGGCTTGTCAACTGTCCAAGGAAGGATTTTCATTCCTTTTTTATGTACCGCTTTTACCAGTTGTTTGTTTACAATGGTATAGTCCGGACTTAAAATTTCAGGAATAAATTTCAGTTCCGACATTGCATCCTCGAGACTTACCATTTGTTTACCAACCAGATATGACAACCGGATTTGAGGATATTGCTCATGTATGTAATTCAGGGTTCGTGTATCAAAGCTCTGAATGACTACTCGGTCCGTGATGTTCTTTTTCAACAAAACATCCAGTGCCAAATCTGTAAATTCCTTATAATCCGGAGTATACACATTATCACTTTTTACACTTGATTTTATTTCAATATTGTAATTTGGTAATAGTAACTTATTATTCTTTGCATAGGCCTCTGTTTCATCAATCAAATCTGACAACAAAGGTTTATGTGCCTGTAACTTTTTTCTTTGGGAAAATCTGGGATCGCCTTGTATACCCGTATCATATTTGACAATAGAGTCGTAGGGCATGTTGTACAACTTGTAGTTTTTTTCTTCCGCTTTTGTAAATGATTTTCCAAAGGGTGTGGTCACATACCTGTGATCCATCACCTGTTCATGCGAGACTACAACCTGTTTGTCCTGAGAAATGCTCAAATCCATTTCCAGTGTGTTCACACCCCAGTCCATCGCATTCAACATCGCGATGATCGTATTTTCCGGATAAAGCGCCATTCCTCCGCGATGTGCCTGGATATCAATTCCCTGGGATAAAGAAATGCCCGTCGAACCCAGTACGAAAACCATGACACACCCTAATTTATTTATCATGTTCATTTTAATAAAAAATTATTCAGTTATTGGGCGCAAGCATTGCGCCCCTATTTAATAATTTCCAATCGTTCTTTTTCTTTTTTCCAGGTCATGGCCGTGAAAATAATTGCAATAGCACAAGCAATAAGCAAGAGGATAAAAGTAGCATCCCAGCCCATGTGTTCTGCAATAAATCCAATGGCAATGTTAGCAAACAAGGCGCCTCCGAGATAACCGAATAAGCCTGTTAAGCCAGCAGCCGTACCCGCAGCTTTTTTGGGAACCAAATCCAGCGCCTGAACGCCGATAAGCATCACCGGGCCATAAATCAGGAACCCGATAGCGATCAGGGCAATATTGTCTATCATGATATTTCCCGGAGGATTAATCCAATAAACAAGCACAGCCGCCATCACCAACACCATATATATAATAATAGAGGGAGCTCTTCTTCCTTTAAATACTTTATCTGAAATCCAACCACACAACAAAGTACCGGGAATTCCAGCCCATTCATAAAGAAAATACGCCCATCCGGTTTCTTTCACCGAAAAGCCTTTCACTTCGTCAAGATAGGTTGGCGCCCAATCCAGCACCCCATATCTTACCAGGTAAATCATTGCGTTTGCAATAGCAATCAACCAAAGAAATTTATTCTTAAACACATAGGTAAAAAAGATTTCTTTGGTAGAAAACTCCTGTTCATGACTTTTATCATAATCCTTTGGATAATCATGTTTAAATGCTTCGATATTGGGAAGTCCGCATGACTGAGGTGTATCTCTAACTAAAAAATAAGTAATAAATGAAATAACGATCGCAATCATGGCCGGGAAATACAGCTTACTTTGCCAGTCACCGAAAATTGCGATACCTGCTATTGCCAGCGGACCGATTAAACCACCCCCCACATTGTGCGCAATATTCCAGATGGACATCTTCGTCCCTCGTTCCCTTGTAGAAAACCAATGAACCATCACCCTACCGCAGGGAGGCCAACCCATACCCTGGAACCATCCGTTGATAAACATCACGATAAACATGATGGCCACGGAGGATGTAAGAAATGGAATTGTGCCGAAACCTAAAATTACTAAAGCAGACAGCAACAATCCGGCGCTTAAAAACACCCGTGCATTGCTGCGGTCCGACACCCCTCCCATCAGGAATTTGCTTAATCCGTAAGAAATTGAAACTGCAGCCGCGATAATTCCCAGTTCGCCTTTGGAGTATCCCTGCTGAATCAGGTCGGGAATTACCAGCGAGAAATTCTTTCTAACCAGATAATAGCCGGCATACCCTACGAATATTCCAATAAATACCTGCCACCTCAGAAATTTATATCTTGAATTAATATCTTTTTCCGGAATTAATTCTTTATGTAATGGCGGTCTGAAAAAGCTTATCATTTTTTTTATTTTTAATTCAACACATAACCCATGGCAATGTCAGTAAACTCAGCTACTTGTTTTTCTACCCATTCATCACTTTCAGACAATTCAGCAGCCATGATACGGGCAACCTTTTCTGCAATTTCGATCGATTTTCTGGCATCGAGACATAACAGGCGAACCCTTCTGGCCAACACATCATCTAATGTTATAGCCATTTCCTGTCTGATAGCCCAAATGACCTGTGAGACTTTGAAATCAAATTCCGGATCAAGTTTCTGTGCATAAGCCGGATTTTCTTTCTCCAGTTTCAATATGTCATCCTGATCACTTCCGTAAACATACATCCAGTTGCTTCTGTCTTTTGTTTTTTTATACCCGTGTACCTTCATTTTTTTGGTCACACAAGGTTTAAAAGTAATTCCTTTTTTCTTAATGGCAAGATCTACTGTTTCTTCCGCCATAATTCTGTAGGTAGTCCACTTACCACCTGTTATGGTAATCAAATCAGAATCAGATGCTAAAAGTTTATGACTGCGCGAAATTTCTTTTGTTTTCATTTCTTCGGATTGTTTCCGAGGCGCTGCCAGGGGACGTAAACCGGCGAATACACACAACACATCCTCACGTTTTGGCTTCTTCACCAAATATCTTCCCGCTGTTTCCAGGATAAAATCAACTTCCTCCTTCAGGGCAAAAGGTTCTAACACAAAATCTTTCATCGGCGTATCTGTGGTACCCAGAATCACCCTGTTATGCCAGGGTACGCCAAACATCACCCGACCGTCACTGGTTTTTGGAATCATAATCGCATCGTCTCCACCCAGAAAAGATTTATCAACCACAACATGTACACCCTGACTCGGGCGAACCAGTGGCGCTTCATTTTTGTTGTCCATTTTGATGATGTCGTCGACAAAAACACCCGTTGCATTGATGATACAGGTTCCGTGTAAAGTAAATTCTTCATCATTTAATAAGTCTTTTGCAACTACGCCGGATACTTTTCCTTTTGCATCTTTCACCAGTGATGTAACCCGTGTATAATTTACGACAGTCGCTCCATACTCAACCGCTGTTTGCATAAGGTTAATGGCTAACCTGGCATCATCAAACTGCCCGTCGTGATAAACCACACCTCCTTTAAGACCTTTCTGTTCGATTTGAGGAACTGATTTTATCACTCCGCTTTTTGTCATCGGCAAAGAACGTCCTAAACCCAGTCTTCCGGCCAGCAAATCATACATGGTTAATCCGACTGTATAAAAAGGTTTTTCCCACCAACTGTAATTCCCAATGATAAAACGCTGATTCTTTACCAGGTGAGGTGCATTCTTCTGTAGATACCCGCGTTCTCTTAACGCTTCTCTAACCAACCCTACATCTCCGTTTTTCAGGTAGCGCACCCCGCCATGCACCAGTTTTGTACTTCTGCTTGATGTTGCTTTCGAAAAATCGGACTGCTCAAGCAGTACTGTTTTATACCCCCTTGAAGCCGCATCGACGGCAATCCCGAGACCGGTAGCACCGCCACCAATGACAATAAAATCCCATTGGCTGATGTAATTTCTTTTAAGCTGATCAATAAAATCAGATCTTTTCATTTGAATATATGTATTAAAGTCTTATATTTATTAATATGTGTGCAAATATAAAACAATTTTTACAAAATAAAAACAAATACGAAAGTTTTTTATTGTTATTCGAAACTTTAACACTTTAGAATAATCATATAACGAAATTTGCATATTTCGAAATAATACATTAATTTTGCCACATAATATTGTTGTTATGAGAAATATAGCAAAAAGACATAAGCTGATTATCACGGAACTGGAGAAGAATGGTTATGTCCAGGTTCAAGAACTAAGTTCCATCTTAGGAGTCACAGAGGTAACGATTCGTAAGGATTTGAAAGAATTAGAAAGTAGAAAATTACTTTACAGGAGTCATGGTGGTGCCAGCATACACTCAGCTTTAATTGGTGATCGACACATCGATGAAAAAGAAAAAATCCAGACTGAGGAAAAAAACAACATTGCAGAGTATGCCGTTCAATTAATTGAAAAAGACGACCGCATAATTATTGCTTCCGGCACAACCGTACTGGCGTTGGCACGAAAAATAACAGATCATCTGCCTTTAACAGTAATAACCCCATCAGTGAAAGTCACCTCCATCTTAAGTTATGTCAATAACATAGAAATCATTCAACTCGGAGGTAACATCCGGAAAAGTTCCGCTTCTGCAATCGGGGCTTATGCTGAAAATCTGCTAAAAGATATGATGTGTAACAAATTGTTTATCGGGGTGGATGGCATAGACATCGAACACGGACTTACCACCAGCAATCTGAGCGAAGCTCATTTGAATCAATGTATGTTGAAGTCAGCTCAAAAAATCATCGTACTGACCGACTCAACTAAATTTGGCAGAAGAGGTTTTGGGAAAATATGCGACATCAATCAGATTGACCAGATTATCACCGATAAGAATGCACCTTCGAATACCGTTCAAATTATGCGCGACAGAGGTATTGATGTCGTCTTGGTATAATCCTTTTTCCACTGATACCAACCCACAATTGCCATAACCGTGTAGATTATAAACAGGATTGCTGTGGGATACAAACCTTTATAAATATACAAGCCCGCTGAAAGTCCATCTACAATCACCCACAAAATCCAGTGTTCAATGAGCTTTCTGGCCAGCATCCAGGTAGCTGTGATACTTAGCGCTGTTGTAAAAGAATCACCCAAAGGCAGCGGAGAATCAGTATAATGCGTCAAAACGAAATAATATAGCAAGAAAACGAAAGTTGTAATCAACAACAATACCAGCGCCTGCAACTTTTTTGTTTTTTTTACAAGTAGCTCTTTTCCCGACTGTTGCTTCCCTCTTCTCCAGCTAATCCAGCCGAACACACTGACAGCCAAATAATAAAACTGAAGCGACATATCGGCATAGAACTTACTCTGAAAAAAAACCACGATATACAAAGCTGAACACATGAAACCGAATATCCACAAACCAATTTTTTGCCTGATGGAAAGATACAGGTATATCAGGCTCAAAACAGAGCCGGTTATTTCAATGTAATTATTCGAGAGGTATTGTAACATGTTAGTCTGCGGTCTACGGTCTACGGTCTACGGTCAAGAGTCAATCGAACAACCGATCGTAGATCGTAGACATTAATTCAGGATTTTTTCATATTCTCCCGGCGTATTCAAAATCCGGATGGCACATTGCAACGATTCATTTTCTTCCTCCATGATGCGATAATATTCATTCATGGTCCACATATCACGAGCAATAATGGCTTTTAATTGTAACCTGATTAAATTTTCCGATTTTTCATATTGTTCCTGATCGAAAGGAATTCCTTCTTTATCGGCCATTTCTCTGATTTGATTCAGCATATCATGATCAATATTAAAATCGTTGTAATACTTCTCAAAATCTTTATACTTCTTCTTCAGTTTATCCCTGTTTTTGTCGTTAAACTGAACAACCACCTTGTTCACAATACCCTGTGCTACAATTTTGCGGTGATAGTCGGTATAACGGGTAGTATCGATCGGGATAAAAATGTCGGGCATGATGCCACCACCACCATATACCGTTCTTTTCAGTATTTTTGTCTGATATTTGAGTGAATCCGGAAAATGAATAGAATCGGCATGTTGCATTTCGCCGTGATTATACCTTTCCAGTAAATCATTCTGGTATTTTTCAACGCCATCCTTATAAGACTTCTGAATGCTTCTGCCGGTAGGTGTATAATAGCGCGAAGTCGTCAATCGCAGCATAGAGCCATCGGTCAACGGAATCTGTCGTTGCACCAATCCTTTACCAAATGTCCTCCTACCGATGATGATTCCCCTGTCCCAGTCCTGCACAGCTCCCGAGACAATTTCACTGGCAGAAGCCGAATATTCATCTACCAGAACAATCAGTTTACCCTGCTCAAAACCTCCTATTGCTGTCGCATTAGCTGTACTCTTGGGCTGTTTGAGTCCTTCCGTATACACAATCAGTTGTCCCCTTCCCAGAAACTCATCGGCCAGTTCAATCGCGGCATTAAGGTAACCTCCACCATTGCCCTGCAGACTTAAAATCAGGTTTTGCATCCCCGCTTTTTTCAGTTTAGAAAACGCGGATTTATATTCTTCTATCGTTTTACTTCCAAAGTTATTTATCCGGATGTAACCGGTTTCCTGATCAATCATATAGGAAGCGTCGACACTATTCACGGGAATTTTGTCGCGGATTATTCTGAAAAGTATCAGTTGCGGCATGCCACGTCGTGCAATTTTAACCAAGACCTCCGAGCCTTTCGGTCCACGAAGGCGTTTCATTACATCCGAATTCTGAATTTTCTGACCGGCCATTAAATCCTCATTGATATAAATAATCCGGTCGCCGGGCATTACCCCCACTTTTTCTGCCGGAGTTCCCGAAATGGTTTGCACCACCAGAATCGTATCTTCAAAAATCTGGAACTGAATCCCGACACCCTCAAAACTCCCTTCTAACGGTTCATTGACCTTGTCAACCTCATCCTTGGGAATAAAAGAAGAATGAGGATCAAGCTCTTTTAGAGTGGCCATAATCGCAGTTTCAACCAGTTTCTTTTCATCCACAGAATCAACATAGAGATTGGAAATCACACTGAACACATTGTTTAGTTTCAACAATTCCGAATTGATTCGAAGTTGTGCAGATACAGTAAAAACAGGGATAAATATCAGAATGAATATGAGTGTTTTTTTCATCACGGGAAGTGTTTAATAAATCATGCACCACGTTAAACTTCGCCAAGCCTGTCAGGTTTTAAAAACCTGACAGGCCTGATTGATATAATATTGCCTTTTGTGGTTTAAAAACAAGTTCGCAAAGGTACAATATTTTTCATTAAAAATCTGGTAAAAAACCGAAATGGAATTTAACATTTGGATTATTCAAAGCCGAATAGGTTATTCACGGCTACCAGCTCTCTTACTTCACACCCTTTAGCAGTAGCAATGGCCAGGTAAATTTCTTCGAGAGGTATTTCACTGTCATCACTTTCAACCAAAATTCTTTCAATAGATGTTGCTTGTACACTATCCGGATTGAATTTTTCTCCGTATGAAATATACATACCCGCTCGTGTGAGTTGTAATACCATTTCAGGTTTACCTCTGAAACCGTGGATGATCCAGGGTTGGTTCGGATTCAACGCTTTGTGTAAATTGATCAATTCATTATAGCAGCCAACACAATGAATTATCATGGGTCTTTTTGTCGATTCTGATAATTTTATCTGTAGCTCAAAAACTTCCAGTTGTTTTTCTATGGCAACCGGGGAGTTTTTATCCATACCACATTCACCAATAGCAATCACTTTGTCGAAGTTAAGCAATATTTCAATATTATCAAGCCAGGCCGATCGTATAATACCGGCATCCCAGGGATGAATCCCTACTGAAAAATAGATGTGTGGACCATGCGGCAAAGTTACGGCATCATCGTTGATCAAGATGTTGTAAACGCTCCGAAAATCTCCTGGATTGACTTTATGACAATGCGCGTCCGTTAACATGTTGTTGATTTTCAAAAATTAAGATTTGCAAATATAAGTAATTCCGTTGAATTGTTGTATCTTTGCCCCCCATTTCATTTAATACTATTAGGTACGATTGAATGAGTTAGTAGGGGCGCAATGCTTGCGCCCATTAGTGGTTAGTGGTTAAAAATAAAAAACAGTAAATATCAAGATGAATTCAACCGAATTATTCTCCAACTTACCTTACAAAGTAGCCGATAGGTCTCAGGCAACTTTCGGAAGGAAAGAAATCGAGTTAGCAGAAAAAGAAATGCCGGGATTGATGTCCCTGCGTTCAAAATATGGGAAAGAGAAGCCACTCAAAGGCGCCCGCATCATGGGATCATTACATATGACCATCCAAACGGCGGTGTTGATTGAAACCCTCGTGGAACTGGGAGCCAATGTACGCTGGTGTAGTTGCAATATTTATTCTACCCAGGATCATGCTGCTGCTGCCATGGCTGAAGCAGGTATCCCTGTTTTTGCATGGAAGGGTGAAACCCTTGAAGAATACTGGTGGTGTACCTTGCAGGCACTGACTTTCGAAAACGGACAGGGACCTACCCTGATCGTTGACGATGGAGGTGATGCTACGATGATGATTCACGTGGGGATGGATGCCGAAAAAAATGCTTCCATCCTTGATAAAAAGGTTGAAGGTGAAGATGAACAGGAACTTTATGCCATTTTGAAAAAAGTATTGCAGGTGAAAAATGGTCACTGGACAAGCATAGCCAAAGAAGTGAAAGGCGTTTCCGAAGAAACAACTACTGGCGTACATCGTTTATATCAGATGATGGAAGAAGGGAAACTGTTGTTCCCTGCTTTCAACGTAAACGACTCTGTTACTAAATCGAAATTTGATAATCTATACGGATGTCGCGAATCGCTGGCCGATGGTATTAAACGGGCTACCGACATCATGTTGGCCGGCAAGGTAGTAGTGGTTTGTGGCTATGGCGACGTGGGTAAAGGTTGCGCGAAATCCATGCGTGCTTATGGCGCGAGGGTTATGGTCACCGAAATCGATCCGATTTGTGCACTGCAGGCTGCGATGGAGGGATTTGAAGTCTGCACCGTGGAAGATGCCCTGGCTGAAGGAAATGTATTCGTGACTACCACGGGCAATAAAGACATTATCCGCATCGAACACATGGAGAAAATGAAAGATGGCGTCATCGTATGCAATATTGGTCACTTCGACAATGAAATTCAGGTAGATAAACTGAAAAAATATCCGAGAATTCAAAAAGTAAACATCAAGCCGCAAGTCGATAAATATATTTTCCCTGACGGACATAGCATTTTGTTGCTGGCCGACGGTCGCTTGGTGAACTTAGGTTGTGCTACCGGACATCCTTCATTTGTGATGAGTAATTCATTCACCAACCAAACCCTCGCACAAATTGAGTTAAACACCAAAAAATATGCAATCGATGTGTACCGCCTGCCCAAACATTTGGATGAAGAGGTGGCGCGTTTACACTTGGAGCAGTTAGGCGTAAAACTTACCAAACTCACATCCGAACAGGCTGCTTACATTGGCGTGGAAGTAGGTGGACCGTATAAGCCGGAGCATTACAGATATTAGATTTACAGTGGTTAGTGGTTAGTTTAACTGCTACTAACTACTATCTACCAACAAAACATCCCTCCGGCATTATGGCCGTCTGAATCTCCGCGGCGGAACTTTTCGCAAGTGTATTATCGATATTTAAACGATATTTAAATTTATTTGGGAGAAAATCGCTTCGTTAAAAATTTACGAATAGGTTCATCATATAATTTCAATGACAGATAGGCGAGCAGGATGTTTCCGAAAAAGACAACCAATGTTAATGACCAGGTCTGAGCGAAAGCGAGTCCGTTTTTCCACACATAAGCGTAAAACAGGTACATAAAAGGATAATGCACCATATAAAGTGGATAGGATATATCACCCAACAATTTGCACATGCCGGTAGTAATTTTGTCTGTTGTCATGCCTGAAGCTCCAAAATAGACGAGCACGGGGAAAATAATAATTGTACATATAGCATCATACAGGCCGTTCATCCACGGAGATTCGCCATTCCCAATATACGGAACCGAAAGCAACACGATAACAGCCAGACTACAAATCCAGAAAGCGCCCCTGATGCGGACCGGACGGAAAATGCGTGATATTAACAGTCCCGCTGAAAACGAAAAAAGCAGACGCAAAAACCCACCAATCAGGTTGTAATCAGTCATTGTCCACCCTACACCTAAATGTCCAAAACCGGAAAAATTTCCCACAGCAAACACAGCCAATCCTGCTCCTGAAACCAAAACCAAAACCATAAGGGCTCTGGTTGACAACTTACGTAAAATCAAAGTATACAATATATTTCCAATATATTCGAAAAACAAGGACCAGCTTGGTCCATTCAGCGGAAACATCTCCCCGTTTCCACGAACTTCAGCTCCGGAACCCGGCATCGCTGGAATTAGGAAGAGTTGCAGCAATAAAGCAATCATAATCATCGAAAAAGCGACTTTTGTTCCATTCCACATGACGCCACCTTGTATAAAAAAGGTAATGACTCCTAAAACAGCTCCTATGATAATCATCGGTTGCAAACGAATTAACCTGCGCTTGAAAAAATCCTTTTTTTTCATTTTTTTCCACCGATCATCGTAAGCATAGCCAATCACGAAACCGGAAAGTATAAAAAAGAAATCCACTGCGAGGTATCCATGATTAAACCCCTGGTCATACGGACTTGTGGCAAAAGCTTCGAATATGTGATACCATATCACCAGGAGTGCTGCTACTCCACGCAAACCGTCCAGTATGCGGTAATGTGGTTTCGTGTCTGCAAATGCTGCTGAAGAAATCTCTGTCATCCTGTTAATTTTTTTTATTTTCGGATGAGCTTAGAATAATCACTTATCCGGGACTGATTCTATTGATTTTTCGGGGAATTTGCAAATGTATAAAAATTAAGCAGAAACGGAAGTTCATTTTTATTAAATGATTATAATTTTATCTGTAAACATTTCTCTTTATTTGTCATGTGCAACTTTTTTCCATCCTACTGCATCTAAGTTTTGAATTTCAAAAAATTTTGCCACATGAAAAAATCAGTTTTCTTACTCATACCTTTACTGTTTTTCGCTGCCTGCGAAGAGCCTGAAACAAAGCTAAATGATGCGGAACCAATTCCATTGAAGGCGGGCATGGAAAAGCGGGTACAGCAGGACAATGCTTTTGCATTTGATTTGTTTCGCCAGGTGTTAATCAACAATGTCGATGAAAAGAACATCTTTATTTCTCCCCTGAGTGTGAGCATCGCACTTGGCATGGCCTGGAACGGGGCCAAGGGCGAAACCAAAGCCGAAATGGCTTCGGCTCTGAAAATGTCGGGCATGACTGAGGATGAAATCAATGAGTACTACCAAATTATGTTGAAAGCTTTAGCGGAAGTTGACCCTTCAACTAAGCTGAACATCGCTAATTCGCTCTGGTATCGGGAAGGTTTTCCTATAAAAGATGAATATCTAAAGGTAAATAGTGATTATTTCAATGCAGAGGTAAGTGAACTGGACTTTGCAAAACCTGATGCATTAAACATCATCAACAGTTGGTGTGCTGAGAAAACAAATAATCTGATTAAAAATCCGCTGGATAATATTAGTGAAGATGCGATGATGTATCTGATCAATGCCATCTATTTCAAAGGTATTTGGGTGAAAAAATTTGAAAAAGACACTCATAAGGCTAATTTCTATGCTGAAGGAGGGAATACGGTGCAGGTGGATATGATGCAGCAAAAAGACACCTTCGGATACCAGGAAGATGAAATGGCTCAGTACCTGGACCTCCCTTATGGAAACAAAGCTTTCAGTATGACCGTAATTTTACCCCGCCAAGACAAAACAACTGACGAAGTGTTAGAAATACTGGATACAGAAAAATGGAACAATATTATCAATGGCTTTTCCACTCAGGAAGTGCAGATTTATCTGCCAAAATTTAAAACGAAAGGTAAATATGAATTAAAGGAGCCCTTGATGCAAATGGGAATGGTGCAGGCATTCAGCGATCAGGCTGATTTTTCTAATATCTCAGATATAGACTTATTGATTTCAAGGGTCATACACAGCACCTATTGCGATGTAAATCAGGAAGGAACAGAAGCTGCTGCAGTAACCATTATTGAATTTGAAAATACATCCATGCCGATGAATTATGTCTTTAATGCAAACCGTCCGTTCATATTCGTGATCAGGGAGAAAAGTACCGGTGTAATTTTGTTCATGGGTAAGATGGGACAGGTAGAATTATACAAATAAAAATCGTTTTTATAGATTATATTAGCAAGTAAATTGTTTAAAACCTGTTTTAGTGTCAAACTGAAACAGGTTTTTTTATTTGGATATAAAACATCTTATAAGCCTTTGGTATTTTTTTCTTAAATTTGCATCCGAATTTTAAAAGCTCGCACATGAACAAAATCGTTGGTAAAGAGTATTTCTCGGAAAACGTCATTAAATTTGAAGTGGAAGCGCCGCTGATAGCCAAATCGCGCAAAGCCGGACATTTCGTCATGGT
>JAQWCZ010000257.1 GCA_028705705.1 Paludibacter sp. | reverse complement strand
CAGACACATCATCACATTGCACGTAAGCAATGGTGTTCACATCGCAAAAGCGAGCTAAGGTGTCTATGTGACTGTCGGTATCATCACCGGCTAAGTAACCGTTTTCCAACCACAAAACCCTGTTTAACCCAAAATAATCCTTCAGCTTTGATTCAACAGCTTCTTTAGATAAATCATTGCGGTTATCCGACAGCAAACAAGTGGAGGTGGTCAGTAAGGTTCCTGCACCGTCCGATTCGATGCTCCCGCCTTCCAGTATAAAATCAAGGCAATTCTTATATTCAGCATCGACACCAAACACCCTTTTGTCAAACAATGCATTTGTTATCCTGTTATCAAGTTCTGCTTCAAATTTCTTTCCCCATCCGTTAAATGTGAAATCACATATCACTTTCTTCCCGTTCTCCAACACAGTAATTCCCCCGTGATCCCTGGCCCAGGTGTCGTTGGACGGTAATTCCATAAAAGTAATTTTACTTAAATCAGCCTCTTTCAACAGAACTTTAATCTGTTTTGAGTCTTTACAAACAATCAACAAATTTTCATACTGAATGATATGGCACGCAATCTCTACAAAGCATTGATTTACTTCGTCGAGCATATCCACCCAGTCCGTTTGTTCGTGAGGCCAGGTGAGTTGAACAAATTGCTGCTGGGCCCATTCAGGCGGTAGTATCTTTTTCATCCTTGATTTTGATGCAAAAATAGGAAAATTTTACCTATTTTTGCATCAAAAATCAACAAATCATGGGAAAGGTTCTTATTATTGGCGCCGGGGGCGTTGGAACGGTAGTAGCTCAGAAAGTAGCTCAGAATCCGGATGTTTTCACGGAGATTATATTGGCAAGTCGCACCAAGTCAAAGTGCGATGCGATTGCTGCAGATGTAAAAAAACGTACCGGAGTAACAATCCAAACCGCTCAGGTAGATGCGGATGTTGTGCCTGAACTGGTAAAGCTTTTCAATCGTTTCAAACCGGAACTGGTCATCAATGTAGCATTGCCCTATCAGGACCTGACCATCATGGATGCCTGCCTGGAAGCCGGTGTGAACTACCTCGACACAGCTAATTATGAACCAAAGGATGAGGCGCATTTTGAATACAGTTGGCAGTGGGCTTACAGAGATAAATTCGAGAAGGCCGGATTGACAGCCATTTTGGGTTGTGGATTTGATCCGGGCGTGACGAGCATCTTTACAGCTTATGCAGCCAAACATCATTTCGATGAAATTCATTATTTAGATATCGTGGATTGTAATGCCGGTGATCACGGTAAAGCCTTTGCCACCAACTTCAACCCGGAAATCAACATTCGAGAAGTAACACAAAAGGGTAAATACTGGGAAAACGGTCAATGGGTGGAAACAGAACCGCATGAAATTCACAAGCCGCTCAACTATCCTAAAATCGGATCGAAAGAATCTTACGTGATATATCACGAAGAATTGGAGTCATTGGTGAAAAACTTCCCAACTTTGAAAAGAGCGCGTTTCTGGATGACATTCGGACAGGAATACCTGACACATCTGCGTGTGATTCAGAACATTGGCATGGCACGCATCGACGAAGTAGAATTCAATGGGGTGAAGATTGTTCCCATTCAGTTCCTGAAGGCAGTGTTACCAGACCCAGGGGGGCTGGGAGAAAACTATACGGGTCAGACCTCCATCGGATGTCGTATCCGGGGACTGAAAGACGGAAAAGAAAAAACTTATTATGTTTATAACAATTGCAGTCACGAGGAAGCATTCAAGGAAACCGGAGCACAGGGTGTTAGCTATACCACCGGCGTACCGGCCATGATTGGCGCGATGATGTTCTTCAAAGGCGAATGGCGTAAGCCGGGCGTTTACAATGTCGAAGAATTCAATCCCGATCCATTCATGGAAAAACTGAATATACACGGACTTCCCTGGGTAGAACTGCATGATGTGGATCTCGAATTGCAATGATCTATTTACAGCTATTCATATCATTCTTCAAAATCGGCGTATTTGCCTTCGGAGGCGGATACGCCATTATTACCTTAATCCAGCACGAAATCATCACGCACGGTTGGATGACGCAAAGCGAACTGACCGACATCATTGCTATCTCGCAAATGACACCGGGTCCCATCGGTATCAACTCGGCAACTTACGTCGGTTATGTTGCTTCCGGAAATATTTGGGGTGCGGTAGTTGCAACCTTCGCCATTACTCTACCCTCTTTTCTTATCATGATTACCATCACCCGATTCTTTATGGTCATGCAGAAAAACCGGTATATGCAATACGCCCTACAGGGCTTACGACCCATGGTAGTCGGCATGATTGCCGCAGCAGCCATCCTGCTGATGAACCGCGAAAATTTTATTGATTACAAAAGCTATATCTTGTTCGGATTGGCTTTTATGGCATCCCTGTTTTTCAGGGTACATCCAATTTTGATTATTATCGGAGCAGGGGTGCTGGGGTTTGTGTTGTATTAAACCTCTCCACTAATCAAATAAACCGTATACCCCACATACATCGCCAGCAATAAACCTGCTTCCCACCGGTCGAGCTTTTTCTTCTTTCCTGAAAACATAGTCAGGAACAACAACACAGTTCCGAAAATGAGCAGGTAGATATCCTGATTAAATCTCAGGGAAAATGGGATGGGTCGAATGAGTGAACTGACACCCAGGATAAAGAAGATATTAAAGATATTAGATCCGATGATATTTCCCACGGCTATATCATTGTTCTTTTTAATTGCTGCAACAACAGAGGTAGCTAATTCGGGTAACGAAGTCCCGGCTGCCACGATGGTCAGTCCGATGAGCGTTTGACTCACCCCGAGAGCTGAAGCGATGTCTACTGCACTATCAACAACCAAACGGCCGCCGATGACCAATAAGGCCAATCCCAGCAGGATGAATCCCCAGATTTTCAGGTTGCTGTAATGAACAACCGTTGTTGAGGTTTCAGGTATATTTCCTGTACGCAGTTGTTTGTACACGTAGATAAGAAATCCGGCAAAAAAGACCAACAGGATGAGTCCATCAAAACGCGACAATATCCCTGAATCAGCCCAAAAATCGTTTGCTAAAACAAACAGCACAAGAGCGGCTGCCAATGAGAACGGAATTTCTTTCCATACCGTACTCGATTGTACCACCAGTGGAGTGATCAAACCGGCAATACCTAAAATCATGAAAAGATTGAAGTTATTGCTTCCGATTATATTGCCATACACAATGTCCGGATGATTTTCAAAAGCTGCGAAAGCATTGACAACCAGCTCTGGCATAGAAGTGCCGAAAGCCACGATCGTTAACCCGATGGCCAAATCAGAAACCTGATGTTTTTTAGCCAGTGCGGTAGCGCCATTAACAAGCCAGTCAGCCCCCTTGATCAACAAAACGAAGCCGAGAACCAGAAGTGAGATTTGTAGTAACATGTTTTTTAGTGAATATTGAATAACGAATAACGAATAATGCAAATTTCTTAAATTATTAAACTATTAAATAAACCACTAACCACTATTCAACTCTCCGCTCTCCGTTTTTCGCTCTCAACGTAATTTTCAGGGTGAAGTAACCTGCGACACCGGCAATCAGTGAACCAAAAACGATTCCCAACTT
>JAQWCZ010000013.1 GCA_028705705.1 Paludibacter sp. | reverse complement strand
AACGGATAAAAATGGGAATCCATTAACAGTTCTTTCAGGAGATTTACTTGGTGATGATATTTACGGTGAGGAAAATTCTCAATTGCTTTCGGGGGGTAATGATAATATTCATACACTCATAACGCTTACTTCGGCTAAACTTACACTTCAAGATATTAAATTGCAGGGAGGATATGATGTTTCCACAACGGGAAAAGGAGGAGCAGTATATAATGCAGGAGCCTTAATTTTGAAAAATGTCCAGATAAAAGCAAATACCGCAACTTCGGGTGGAGGAATTTTTAATATAGGTTCATTTTGTTGTGATAGTAGTTCTTTTGAAGGAAATACAGCTTCTTCTACTGGTGGTGCTGTTTATTTCAATGGTACAAATATGGAACTTTCAATCAAAAATACTACATTTGAAAATAATTCTGCTACTTCTGGAAGTGCTTGCTATGTAAAGGATGCAGAAAAATGTTATTTCTATGGAAATACATTATATGCGAATGAGTCGAAAAATTATGGAGCTTTGACTTTTTACAATGTAGCTTTTACTGCTACAACCACATTGGTAAATAACACTTTTGCAAATAATGCAGTTTATGGTAATAAACAATTGTTTTCATCACTTGGTGGAAGTGCGTTATATATTTATGCGGCAGCAGGAACATCTTTTAAATTACTAAATAATACATTTGTTGGTAATCTGGTGGAAGGTACAAAATCGAATGGAACATTGTCTGATTATTTAGGTGGAGCTATTTATTTGCGCGATGGATTATTAATATTGAAGAATAATGTTGTGGCTGGTAATTTATCACAATCTGGTTATGGGGATTTTTATACAAGAGTTGAAACGTACTCCTCTAATAATAACTTGTTTACTGCAACGTCAAATACCAATATCCTCTTGGATACATCTGACATAGCTGCTAATTCTTATTCTGTTGGACTAACAAATACTGAAGGATTATTAACTGGAACAGTTGTGTCTGATCGGTTTATTGCCACATTAACATCTAATGGAGGTTGTGTCCCAACGGTAATGTTGAAGTCTAAATTGTTTGGAAATCAGACAATCGCCAAACTTAATATTTCCGATTTATCAGAAGCCGTTTTAGGTATTGATATAAATAATGATGATGTGCTTAATTCATATTTGACTAAAGATCAGCGGGGGAAAACAAGAGATCGATCGGTTGCTTGTTTAGGTGCTTTTGAATTACAGAATGATGAAACGGCTATCAATACTGTATTGAAAAAAAGCATTATTCAAGTGTTGCCTACTGAGAGTGGTCTAATAATTAATACAGATAAAATTTCATATTATGCGATTTATAATATTGGGGGGCATATGCTTGCGCAAGGAGTTTTGCATGAAGGAGTAAATTCAATTACGTTAAATGTTCATCCAGCTTGCTATTTGGTTAGAGTAGGAGGAGATTGTATTAAAATATTCAATACGAAATTTTTTATTGGAGAATTGTGAAGTAAAGTTAATGATATTTATAAGATTGAATACGATGATTTAGTGATGTAAATATAATGAATACCAGTCATTTCATGCATTTATTTTTAGTTTTTTATTAACTCATTTTACTTGATCTACTACATTTTCTTGTTAGGTCATAATGTATATTATAATATGTTTTTTTACCTTTGTGTGGTTTTGAAAATTAAATGTTAAATGCAATTAAAAAACGAGACATTTCTAAAAAAAATTCGTCATCACTTATTGAACAAATATACTTTTGTTTTCTTGATTTTTTTTGTGTATTTAACGTTCTTTGATGATCATAATCTGATAAAGAGATATAAAACGGCTCAGGAAATTAAGAAACTGGAGTCGGAGTATCAGTTTTATTTGGATGAAATAAAAAAAAACAAGGATAATATACATAAAATCAGGGATGATTCTGTTTTTTTGGAAAAATTTGCCAGAGAAAAATATTACATGAAAAAAGATAATGAGGATGTTTTTATCCTGAAATAAGTATTTGATTATTCTTTTCCTGTTACGAAAATTTGTTTCATTTAACCTTATTAATAAACACAGCATGGATCAACCAGCAAAAGACATACGTAAAAATAACTACATTCAATATCTTTATGTAGGGGGTATTCTGTTGATTATTACCGGTTCTCTGGGTCATTTTTTTAACCAGCCATTTTTTAAATACATATTCGGTGCCGGATCTTTAATTTTGATTGTCAAACAGCTTATCGAAATGTTTAATACAGTTAGTCCGGATTTCAGACAAAAAAGATTGTTGAGAATGAATTTGATGCTGACGCTGATGCTTGCACTGGCTACTTATTCGATGTTCGATGGTACTACGCTATGGATAGCAGTGGTGTTGATATATGCATTGGTTACTTTATATATGAGTTTCAGAAATTAAAAAACGTTTAAAATTGAACACAAAAAATTATATGAGTAAAAGAAGTCCTATTTATAGTCGTTCACAACTAACCTGGTTGGTTATCCTGCGTGTGTTGATTGGCTGGTATTTTTTATATGAAGGTTTGGCTAAGATTATGGCGCCAAATTGGTCTTCATACGCTTATCTTCGTGATTCCAAGGGTATATTTGCCCCGTTTTTCACCATGCTAACCGATCATGCTTTTATTATGGATGTTGTGAATTATATTAACATGTACGGACTGACTGCCATTGGGTTATGTCTCATTTTAGGATGTTTTGTTAAATATGCCAATATCGGAGCAGTAGTTTTACTGGGTTTATATTATTTATCACATCCTCCCTTGATTGACGTGCATTACCTGATTCGTCCTGAAGGTTCATACTTATGGGTGGATAAAAATTTGATCATGCTTGGTGCTGTTGTCTTACTGATGCTTTTTCCTACATCTAAAGAAGTTGGACTCGACAGACTTATATACAGAAAGAAACTTTCCAAAAATAATAAACAGAAGTAAAACATAATAAGAAAATTGATCATTTCAATATGTCAGAAAAAGAAGATATAAATCAATTAAATACAGAAAATTTACCTTCATCTAACGGCAGGCGTGAGGCGTTGAAAACCCTTGCAACCATTCCTGTGTTGGGTGCAATGGCTTATGGAGTTTATCAGAAAAAGAAAAAAGAACATAATAACAAGCTTGCCGGGAGCATCTTTAATTTTGAAGCTTCTCCCGCTGTTATGGATCGTCAACCGGATGGAAAAACCATTCGGTTGGGTCTCATCGGTTTTGGTATTAGAGGATCACAATTAATGCAGGCACTCGGTTTTGCAACTCCAGTTTATGTCGATAATTTGAAGGAACAAGCTAAAAAAGATGCTCAGAATACCCGTTATAAAGATTTTCTGGAGCAGGAAGATTTAAATGTCGAGATCAAAGGTGTTTGTGATATATTTGACGTGTATGCCAGGGAGGCTGCGTTTGCAGGTGCTAATGTCAACAAAGAGGGTACAAATGGCAAATTTGATAAATCGCCTGTCATATACAAGCATTATAAAGATTTATTAGCTGCAAAGGATATTGATGCAGTCATCATTGCTACGCCGGATCACTGGCATGGAACTATGATTATTGATGCAGTGAATGCTGGTAAGCATGTGTATGCGGAAAAACCTATGACATGGACAGTTCCGGAGACTTATCTGGTTGCTGATGCAGTTCGAAAAAGTGGTATGGTCTTTCAGTTGGGCCATCAGGGCAGGCAGATTGAAATTAATCACCGGGCTAAAGAAATCATCCAAAAAGGATTGATAGGTAAAGTCACGCTGGTGGAAGTAAGTACCAATCGCAATGACCCCAATGGAGCCTGGGTTTATCCGATTCATCCGGAAGCAAATCCATCAAATATTGATTGGAAACAGTTTGAGGGTAATCCTGAACGCATCAAGGAATACATGGACTACATGACTTCTGTAGGTGCGGCTAAATATGTTGGTCCGGATGTTCGCGATAAATTTAGTCTGGAGCGTTTCTTCCGCTGGCGTTGCTGGTGGGATTACAGTACCGGTTTAAGTGGAGACTTACTTACCCATGAATACGATGTGATGAACCACATGCTTGATTTGGGGATCCCGGCTTCTGCCACTTCATCAGGAGGGGTCTATTATTTCAAGGATGGTCGAACGGTGCCGGATGTACTGCAAACAACATTTGAGTTTCCCGACAAAGAGATGAGCTTGTTATATACAGCTACACTTGCAAGTCAGTATAACCGCCCCC
Source organism: Paludibacter sp. (assembly GCA_028705705.1). Lineage (GTDB taxonomy): Bacteria > Bacteroidota > Bacteroidia > Bacteroidales > Paludibacteraceae > Paludibacter. Next base: position 10,961 of record JAQWCZ010000013.1, on the reverse strand, counting down.
GTAAAATCATGGGAACCGATGCTACCATTGAACTCGGTAGTACGCTGAATGTGACTATTGACAGGGCTTCCCAACGTTATAAAGATAAAATTGAGAAAGGAATAATTAAACCCGGTGAGCCATTTTATCGTTATGCATCCGGGAAAAGCATTGATGCGCTTTCTTCTGCCACAGAAATGTATTTTGCGGAAAGGGGATTGTTGTTCTCTTATGTAGAAGGAAAACGATACAATACTACATTCCTGCATATCAGAGAGTGGCTGGAATGTATCCGTCAGAATAAAAAACCATCCTGCGGCATCGATCAGGCTTTCGAAGAAGCAATGGCTGCCCACATGGGAACACGCGCGTATCTTGAGGGTAGAACCATGTATTGGGATGCGGATAAGCAGGTGATAACGAGGGGATGATATTACTTATGTCGGTCCACAGTCTACAGTCGGTGTAATGGAAAAATAGTAAATAGTAAAATTGTAAATTTTATTAACCTTTAAATAAAGTCATATGTCATCAAAAATGTCAAGAAGAAAATTCCTAAAAGCCGGAGCAGTCTCTGCCATCGGTTTGACGATGGTGCCCTCTTCGGTGTTGGGTAAAAATTTTGGTCATGTTGCTCCAAGCGACAAGCTAAACATTGCCGGAGTGGGAGTGGGAGGTCGTGGTTTTTCTGTATTAAAAGGCTTGCAAAGTCAGAATATAGTAGGACTTTGTGATGTGGATTGGAAATACAGCGACCGTGTGTTCAAGTATTTCCCCAATGCAAAAAAGTACTACGATTACCGTAAAATGTATGAGGAGTTAGGCAAAAGTATTGATGCTGTTGTAGTTGCAACTGCCGACAATACACATGCTATCGTAGCTGCCGACGCCATGACCATGGGTAAACATGTGTATGTTGAAAAACCATTGACACATACAGTTTATGAATCACGTTTATTAACGAACCTGGCTAAAAAACACAAAGTTGCTACTCAGATGGGTAACCAGGGTGCATCAGGCGAAGGTGTTCGTCAGATCTGTGATTGGATTTGGAATGGTGAGATAGGTGAGATTACAAAAGTGGAAGCTTTTACCGATCGTCCTATTTGGCCTCAGGGATTGGAACGCCCGGAGAAGGTGGATAAAATCCCCAATACAATGGACTGGGATTTGTTTATTGGCCCGGCTCCCATGCGTCCGTTTAATCATATTTATACTCCATGGAATTTCCGTGGTTGGTGGGATTTCGGAACAGGTGCGTTGGGCGATATGGCCTGTCACATCTTGCATCCCGTGTTTAAAGGATTGAAATTGGGATATCCAACAAAGGTTCAGGGAAGTTCAACTTCATTGCTTACTGAAAGTGCCCCAAATGCACAAATGGTGAAATATATTTTTCCGGCACGTGATAATTTGCCTAAAGTTGGTATGCCTGAAGTGGAAGTAATTTGGTACGATGGAGGGTTGAAACCAATGCGTCCGGAAGGAGTCCCAGTAGGTAAGAATCTAAATGACAGTGGAGGAGGAGTTATCTTCCATGGAACAAAAGATACATTAATTTGCGGTTGCTATGGTGTTAATCCATGGCTGGTATCCGGAAGGAAGCCAGATGCACCAAAAAAAATGCGGGTTGTGACTGAATCACACGAAATGGATTGGGTACGCTCCTGTAAAGAAACCCCCGACAATCGTATTGAAACCGCCTCTCCATTTAGTGAAGCTGGTCCGTTTAACGAAATGGTAGTTATGGGTGTGCTTGCTGTTCGTCTGCAAAATCTTAACCAGGAACTACACTGGGATGGTCCAAATATGCGTTTCACTAATATCGCTGAAGATGCTACCATTCGTACCATGATTAAAGATGGTTTTAGTATAAAAGACGGACACCCGACTTTCAACAAAACGATGACTGATCCTGTGAATGCAATTGCTTTTGCAAATGAGCTGATCAAACACAATTATCGTGAAGGTTGGAAATTACCGGCTATGCCTTGATTTAAATAAATAAATAATTGTCAAACTATAAAAAATATTCAAAATGAAAAAAACATTTTATTTTTTAACCATATTATTTGTAAGTATGAGTTTAATAACTTCTTGTAAAACGACTAAAAATCAAGCAGATGCTAAGCAGAAAGTCACCAAAGCTGACGAAGGTTGGATCGTGATGTTCGATGGAACTGGTCTTAAAGGTTGGAGAGGTTATGGTCGCACCGATGTGCCTGCTGCCTGGACAATTGAAGATGGAGCGCTTAAAATCAATGGTTCTGGTCAGGGAGAAGCAGGTAACAAAGATGGCGGCGATATAATTTTCGACCGAAAATTCAAAAATTTTGAATTAACATTCGAATGGAAAGTTTCTAAAGGTGGTAATAGTGGCGTTTTCTATCTGGCTCAGGAAATTAAGGGAGAACCAATTTGGAAGTCATCACCGGAATACCAGGTTCTCGACAATGTGAATCATTTGGGTGCCAGATTAGGAAAAGACGGAAACCGTCAATCGGCTTCTTTGTATGACCTGATTCCTGCAAAACCACAAAATTCAAAACCTTTTGGTGAATGGAATACCGGTAGCGTAATCGTTTACAAGGGAACAGTTATTCACATGCAAAACGGAGAACCGGTTGTTGAGTACCATTTGTGGACTGATGACTGGAAGAAAATGATAGAAGGCAGCAAGTTCAAAGGCTGGGATAACTTTATCAATGCCGGTGGCGAAAGTCAGGAAGGATATATCGGATTCCAGGATCATGGTGATGATGTGTGGTTCCGTAACATCAAAGTGAAAATTTTAGAATAAATTATCACACACGTGTAAATAATTTATCAAACCTGTCAGGTTTTAAAAACCTGACAGGTTTACTGTTTATAAATCAATAAATCTAACAAGATGCAAAAAAGAAATATATTCCTTTTTTTTGCCCTGTTTTTAAGCATACTGGTTATGGCCGGAGGAAAAACGAAAAACAAGGAAATCTATTTACAGCTTTATTCTGTAAGAGAAGATATTAAAAATGATTTTAAAGGAACCATTGTTAGTGTAGCAAAAATGGGCTATACCGGTATTGAAGCTGCAGGTTATGCAGATGGTAAATTTTACGGTTTGAGCCCGGAAGATTTCAAAAATGAAATTGAATCAACTGGTATGAAAGTGCTGTCATCGCATATCAACAAAAGGCTGAACGATGATGTCACCGATACCAACTGGGACGAAATCTGGAAATGGTGGGATGTCGCTATTGATGCCCATAAAAGAGCCGGTATGAAATACGTGATAGTACCTTCAATGCCACGTTTAAAAACATTGGCTGATTTGAAAGTGTATTGCGATTATTATAATAAGATTGGGGAAAAATGCAACAAGGAAGGACTTCGTTTTGGTTATCACAACCACGATTTTGAATTTGTGAAGCTGGAAAATGAGTTGATGTATGATTTTATGTTGAAAAATACTGATCCGCTGAAAGTGTTCTTTCAAATGGATGTGTATTGGGTGGTAAAAGGCGGTTACAGTCCGGTGGATTATTTCCATGATTATCCCGGGCGTTTCGAAGTGTTGCACATCAAAGACAACAAGGAACTCGGACAAAGTGGCATGGTTGGGTTTGATGCTATCTTCAGTAATGCTAATACAACAAAGGCAGGCGTTAAATACTTAGTTGTAGAAGTTGAGAAATACAATTTCAAACCACTCGAAAGCGTGAAGATGAGTTGGGATTACCTGCAAAAACATCCGTTGGTAAAAAAGAGTTATTCGAAATAAGCTTATTTTCAGTATGTTATTTGTAAAAAAAGTCCGCTATATATTAACGTATAGCGGACTTTTTCGTCGAAATAAGAAATTTTATTTTTTCTTGCCGTATCTGCTGTTCAAAGCTTCTGTTACTTCTTTGGTAATATCATATTTATCATTTGAAAGTAAGATATTATCACTGGAAGTATTGCTGAGTATGAGTTCGTATTTTTTATCCTTGTTGTATTCTTTCAGGAAAGCATTGATAGAATCACGTAATTCTTCACTTACTTTTTGTTGAACATCCATCAGTTCCTGAGATAATTTGGCATTGAGTTGTTGCAAGTCCTGTTCTTTTCTCATCAGGCGGTTTTGTTCTTGCTCAGCTCTTTCACGGCTCAAAAAGGCATTGTTCTCAAGTTTGCGCTGAAATTCAGCCATTTCTGCCTGAAGTTGGCGTGCTTTTACATTCAAATCCAAGCGTGAATCTTCTTGCTTTTTCATTAATGATTCATTGGATTCTTTTGCAAACTGATAATTAAGCAACAATGAATCGATGTTTACATAAGCAATTGGCAATCGAACAGATGCTGTTGAATCACTGCCGGTAAATTCTCCACTGAATGAATTATTGCCTTTGTTTCCGAGTACCAAAACGAAAAGAATAATTACAGCAATCACCAACACTGCATTTAAAATGAGTAAAATGTTTTTCATAAAGAAATTTTATTATTATAAATTTTGAATCATATCTTCTACCATCTTGTTGGCAGCTTGTTTTTTAGAGAGCTGTGCATCACGATCCTGTGAAGTTGCACAGCCAATACCTTTGTCTTTCAGTGCTTTATTTCCACCAATGTGAATATTGGGAAATACGCCTCCTTTAATGAAAAACACGCGTATACCAAATAGCAGGATTCCGATGAAAAGTAAAATTGCTGATATAATAAAAGCTTCAACCATTTGTTTTATTTTAGCTCACAAAGATAATTTTTATTCATTCACTATATATAAAACCGCTTTTCAATTTTATATCTTTGAATGATTTGTTACATCTTTTAACAGTTATACGGACCAATCCGTGGTAGGAGGACAACTACAAACTAAGTTTCTGTCGCCATAGGCATTATCTACCCTGGCAACATTCACCCAGAATTTGTTGGATGCCACCCATGGTGTTGGGAAAGCAGCTTTGGAACGTGGATAGGCATGATTCCATTCGTCAGCAGCAATAACATATTCAGGATGAGGTGCATTAATTAAAACATTATCTGATTTATCAACTTCACCACGTTCAATTTCTTGAATTTCATTGTATATCTGAAGCATGGCTTCGCTGAATCTGTCTAATTCGGCTAATGACTCGCTTTCAGTCGGCTCTACCATCAGGGTACCATGAACCGGAAATGAAAGGGTAGGGGCGTGAAATCCATAGTCAATCAACCTTTTGGCGATATCAGTTTCGGTAACACCAGCCGTGTTTTTAAAATTACGGCAGTCTAAAATAAGTTCATGACCGACACGACCCTGATCACCTCTGTATAACACGCCATAACTTTTATCTAATCTGGATGCTAAATAATTGGCATTCAGAATAGCTATTTTGGTTGATTGTTTTAAACCTGCTTCTCCCAACATACGGATATATCCGTAGGTAATCGGCAAAACGCCGGCACTGCCATAAGGAGCAGCTGCAACCGTGTTTTTGCCGAATTGCTTATCCGGTAAGAATGTTTTCAGGTGTGCAGCCACACAGATGGGACCAACCCCCGGGCCTCCGCCTCCATGTGGTATGGCAAAAGTCTTGTGTAAGTTCAGGTGGCATACATCCGCACCGATGGTTCCCGGGTTGGTTAATCCGACTTGCGCATTCATATTGGCGCCATCCATATAAACCTGACCACCGTTTTCGTGTATGATGCGGCACATTTCTCTAATATTAACCTCGAAAATCCCGTGTGTAGAAGGATAGGTAATCATACAGCCCAGCAAAACATCCTTGTTTTGTATGGCTTTTTCTTTCCAGTCGTTCAAATCCACGTTGCCGTTTTCGTCGCATTTCACCACCACGATGTCTAAGCCGGCCTGACTGGCGCTCGCCGGATTGGTGCCATGTGCCGAAGCCGGTATCAACACTGTTTTGCGCTGATTCTGACCTTTAGCAATGAAATACTCGCGGATGGTCATGAGTCCGGCAAACTCACCCGCTGCCCCTGAGTTGGGTTGCAAACTACAAGCCGAAAGCCCGGTGATAATGGAAAGATATGATTCCAGCTCACTGATTAGTTCATTGTAACCTGCAGTTTGATCTTTCGGTGCCAATGGATGAATGCTGTTGAATTCAGGCATACTGAGTGCCAGCATTTCGGAGGCTGCATTCAGTTTCATCGTACAGGAACCCAATGAAATCATCGAGTGAGTGAGTGAAATGTCTTTACGCTCCAATCTTTTGATGTAGCGCATCATCTCCGTTTCTGTCCTGTACAGGTTGAAAATCTCCTGTGTCAGAAAATCTGATTTTCGTTCCAAACTTTCATCAAAAGAAATATAGAGGTTGATTTGATCTTCTGTAGCGTAAACCGGTACGTTGCCGGCGGCTTCTGCAAAGATTTGTATCAGGGTGTTGAGTGACTCAATGTCAGTTGTTTCGTCGAAGCTCAACCCAACTTCACCACTTTCAAAATAACGGAAGTTCACGCCATAGTCAAGTGCAACTGTACGGAAATCTGTGATACTAATTTCTTCAGGTAATACAATTTTAAGCGTATCGAAATACTGTTCGTTAATTTGCGTATAGCCGTAAACCGGCAACATTTCATTGAGATAGTTCGCAATGCTGTGTATGCGTAAGGCGATTTGTTTGATTCCTTCAGCACCATGATACACGGTGTACATGCCGGCCATGGAAGCTAATAGAGCCTGAGCAGTACATATATTAGAAGTTGCTTTTTCTCTTTTGATGTGTTGTTCGCGTGTTTGCAAGGCCATGCGTAGCGCCGTTTTACCATTTGCATCTTTGCTGATGCCGATGATTCTGCCCGGCATATCTCTTTTGTACTCTTCCTTACAGGCAAAATAGGCAGCCGATGGTCCGCCGAAATTCATTGGGATTCCCCAGCGTTGTGTAGAACCAAAAACGATGTCGGCACCCCATTCGCCGGGAGGTGTTAACAGGGCTAAGCTCAGGATGTCGGCAGCTACAGCAACCTTTATGTTGAATGACTTTGCCGATTCAATGAATTCTCTGTAATCGCTTATGGTTCCATCTGCATTCGGGAATTGCACAATCGCTCCGAAAAATCCATCTGTTAGTTTGATATCATCATAATAACCTGTAACCAGCTCAATTCCCTGTGCTTTTGTACGGGTTTTCAGTACAGCTAATGTTTGAGGAAAAACCTGCAAATCTACAAATAGTTTGTTTACGTTGTTCTTTACCTGATCACGATTCCGGAGATTATACATCATCGTGGCGGCTTCTGCAGCTGCTGTTGCTTCATCAAGTAGTGAGGCATTTGCCAGTGGCATGCCGGTAAATTCGCAAATTGCAGTCTGAAAATTCAGCAAAGCCTCTAATCTTCCTTGTGAAATTTCTGCCTGATAAGGAGTGTAGGACGTGTACCAGGAGGGGTTTTCGAAGATATTACGCTGAATCACCGCGGGCATCACAGTATCGTACCAACCTTGTCCGATGAAAGACATGAAAAGTTCGTTTTTGGCGCCTAATTCTCGGTTGTGTTTGAGATATTGTTTTTCTGTCATGGGTTCCGGCAAATCGAGTGCTTCTTTTAAAAGAATATCTACCGGAATTGTCTGTGAAATTAATTCGTCTAAAGTTTTTACACCTGTTGCCTGAAGCATGATTGTCAGGTCTTTTTGTGAAATACCGGTGTGCCGGTCTTGAAACAGTTCGTTCATCACCTGAAAGATTTTTTTTGGATGCGCAAAGTTAGCTTAAACTTTTTAAATTGAGAGGTTAGAAATTAAAAAGATATCAACAGAGCGGAAACGATAATACAGGAAATTCTTTTAACTTTGTAGAAATTTTTTTGAATATGACTTTTGCAGAACTGAATATTTCCACTCCTTTACTGAATGCCCTCAATGAACTGGGCATGACAAGCCCTACCACGATCCAGGAAAAAGCTTATCCTGTGATACTTTCCGGTCGTGATATGGTGGGCATTGCGCAAACCGGTACGGGTAAAACCATTGCTTTTTTGTTGCCCTGCCTGCGTCAGTGGAAGTTTACCAAAGATAAAAACCCTTCGATTGTAGTGGTGGTGCCTACGCGTGAACTGGTATTGCAGATGACCGAAGAGGTGAGCAAGCTGGCAAAATACATGAATATCAGGGTTGCCGGCGTGTATGGAGGGGTGAATATGGTACAGCAGACTCCCTTGCTGATGGAGGGATTGGATGTAATCGTGGGTACTCCCGGACGGATGCTGGACTTCCTGCTGAATGGTACGCTCAAATTCAGGTCGGTGAAGAAATTTATCATCGATGAAGTAGATGAGATGTTGAACTTAGGTTTCAGACCCCAATTAATCCGGTTGATGGATTTCTTGCCTGCAAAACGTCAGAATTTGATGTTTTCAGCTACTATAACAGCTGAGATTAAAGACTTTATTGCTGATTTCTTTATTGATCCACAGGAAGTTGAAGCTGCACGCACCGGAACGCCTTTGAAGAACATCAAACAGGCTGCCATCCGGGTGCCCAATTTCAATACAAAAATCAACCTGCTGAAATTCTTGCTGGATACGCATCCAGAGTTTTCAAAAGTGTTGCTTTTTGTCTCTACCAAACAAATGGCTGATGATGTTTATGAAAAAATAGCAGATGCTTATCCGGAAAAAATCGGGATTATTCACTCCAATAAATCTCAGAATAATCGATTCGAAAACCTGAGACAGTTTAACGATGGAAATTACAGGATGCTCATTGCTACGGATATTGTGGCGCGTGGACTCGATTTTGATGATGTGACGCATGTTGTGAACTTCGATGTGCCCGAAGAAGCTGAAAATTATATCCATCGCATCGGTCGTACCGGTCGTGTTGATAAAAAAGGGGTTTCGATTACTTTTATGACAAAAGCCGATGCAGAATACAGAACGAATATTGAAGCCCTGATGGGACAGAAAATTCCGCTGATGGCCATGCCGGAAGAAGTGGAACTGTCGGACGAACTGACCCTATACGAAATGCCTGAGGTGAAGATGAAAAACGTGTTGGTAAGCAATCCTGATATACAGCAGGGTGGTGGGGCATTCCATGAAAAAATCGGAAAAAACAAAAAAGTCAATATGAAAGTCCGCCGGGCCGAAGCCATGCGGTTGAAATACGGGAAACCAAAAAAGAAAAAATCGTAAATACGTTGTATGTTGTAGAAACGTTGCAAATTGTGTAGTGACGTTGCAAATTGTGTAGAGATAGAGCATGCTCTGTCTCTACATTGAAATGAATCAATAAAAAATCCATAAACACCATGAAAATTCAATTTTTAGGCGCCGCACGCGAGGTTACAGGCAGCAAACACCTGATAACAACAGATGATGGCAAACGTATTCTGTTGGATTGCGGTATGTTTCAGGGTAAAGGTCTCGAAACAGATGCTATGAACCGTAACTTAGGATTTGATCCGGAAAGTATCAACTACCTGATTCTGTCACACGCTCATATCGATCATTCGGGTTTGATTCCGTATATGTATAAGCAAGGCTTCCGTGGTTCGGTGATTTGTACCAGTGCCACCCGTGACTTGTGCTCGGTGATGTTGCCCGACAGTGGACATATCCAGGAGTTAGACGTGAAATGGTTCAACAAAAAACGTACACGTCAGGGGTTGCCCACTGTTACGCCAATTTACAGTGTAGAAGATGCGGAGAAATCACTTGGTTTGTTTATCAGCGTCGAATACAACCGTCGTTTTTATATCAATGACAAAATCAATATAAAATTTACTAATTCGGGGCATATGCTGGGAAGCGCTGTTATCAATTTGGAAATAACAGAGAACGGTCAGAAGAAAAGGATTGCCTATACGGGGGATATTGGTCGTTTACATAATAAACTCCTAAAACCACCAGCAGCTTTTCCCCAATGTGATTATCTGATTACCGAATCAACCTACGGGAACCGTTTGCATGCCCCCGAACAGGAAATGGAAGAGAATCTGCTACGTATCGTGCATGAGACCTGTGTCGATAAAAAAGGAAAATTGATTATTCCGTCTTTTTCAGTAGGGAGAACGCAGGAAGTAGTTTTTCAGTTAAATAACTTTTATAATTCTGGAAAGTTACCTAAAATAGAGGTCTTTGTGGATAGTCCGCTTTCAGTCAATGCAACGGAAATTTTCAGGATGCATACTGAAACCATGAATGAGGATGTAAAAGCAGTACTGAAATATGATAAAGATCCTTTTGGTTTCAACTCGCTTCGATACATCAAAAATGTTGAAGAGTCTAAAGCCCTGAATAGCTATGATAAGCCTTGTATAATCATTTCAGCATCGGGCATGGCCGAGGCCGGTCGCATCAAGCATCACATTGCCAATAATATAGCCAATCCGGCCAATACCATACTGATTATAGGATATTGTTCTCCATCTTCATTAGGTGCACGGATACAACAACCCGGTTTGAAAGAAATATCCATTTTCGGTGAAGTTCATCCGTTAAATGCAACAGTCGAAAGAATCGAAGCATTTTCAGGCCACGGTGATTACAGTGAAATGATTGATTTTCTGAATTGCCAGGATCAGGAAGAAGTCCGCCAAATATTCTTAGTTCACGGAGAATATGAGTCACAGCAATTTTATCAGGAACAGCTGGAAATAGAAGGTTTCAGGGGAATTGAGATTCCGAAAGCGGGAGAGGAGTTTGAATTGTAGAGGCGGGACTTTTCAAAAAAGTGTGTCAATTCATTTTCTCTGAATTTTGCAGTACAATGCCCGAAGACCGCAGGTCGAAAGGCATTGTACTGCAAAACTACAAAATTATAAATGTTTCTCATAACGATCTCCAAAATAATCAATTAATTCCCTCTGTATGGCTGTCCAGGAAAATACTTTATACTTCCAGCTTTTCTCATTGTGTTTAAGAGTAAGATAGAGCTGTTTAAGCAGACCTTTGTCATTTATCCAAGCTCCTTTGGTCTTAGTCGCTTTTCGCATTACCCGATGAAGTGCTTCCACGGGATTTGTTGTGTAAATCATTCTACGGATATGTTCTCCAAAATCCAT
>JAQWCZ010000256.1 GCA_028705705.1 Paludibacter sp. | reverse complement strand
TTATTAGTGACTATAATATTACCAGTTCAACTTATGCAACTATCGTTGAGAATGTTACTTCAGCATATCAGGATTTAACGTTAAACAATAATAGCTTCTCGGCTACAATACAGATTGTAAAAGGTTTATCCGGGATAATCATCAGAGTTGAGAATGAAAATAATGCGGTTGTTGCTGATACTTTCAAAATCGGAGCTGTTGTAGATGATGCGGTAAATATTGTCATGAAAGGTGGAATTACCAGTTTAACCGGTTTCTCAGCCGGACAGGTAAATGAATATGAAGGTAGTATTGTGTCCGGCTCAAACATTACAAAATTTAATTATCAGGTAAAAAAAGAAGGAGTATGGGGAACTGAAATCGAGATTCCTATCGGGACTCCTGCCGATGAATTTGATTTTACCTTAGCCATTAATGGAGAAATGGGCATGGAAAGTGTTAAATTGTATGCTGAAAATACTAATGGCAAATCAAGTACGCTCGAGCTCATTATTCCCGAAGTAATCAACAATGTTCTTTACTTCCAGGATGTTAAACTAACTACGGCTATTGGCCCGGGCTTGCACAACTGGTTCTCTTGTTACCAGGAACCGCATGTGTTTGATCAGGTTACAGCCAGACAGCATCAGGAAATGCTTGATTTTGTATGTTCTTTATATGACGGCACTCAGGTAAGCTTGTTATCAGGGCACATCGTTAATGCCAGCGCATTGTACAATCAGGCTCTTGTTCCATATCTGGAAGGCTTTTCAATGGTTAATTTCTGTCTGCTGTCTGCTAACCGCAATGAAATAACGAATGAGTCTTTCGATGCCATAAAAACGGAAGAAGATTTAAACAATTTCATTGCCAATCAAATAGCCCTGACTTATACGGTTTATACTGCCAGCAGGGGTACCAACCGGGAACTTGTACCTGGTAAAGGCATGGTCTACGCATGGGGACCTTCATCCGGGAAAAATATGGCATTCAGTATTATCATGGTAAAAGAAGTTTCTCTTGTAAATGGTGTTGGAAAAGTAACACTGGACATAAAAGCGCCACGGACTGATTACAGAACTATTTATAAAGAATCTGCCAGAACATATCCATAATTCAAAAACACGGATTTATCAGAATTTAATTCTGATAAATCCGTTCACAAATATGTATCACTAAAATTTTATTATTATGAGAACAAAAAATTTACTTTTAATTCTTGCATTGGTAGTGTGCACAGGTTTATCGGCGGAAACCCTTACCGTAACAACGAATGCTGCCAGCGGAGACGGATCTTTGGTTGCTGCTATTGGATTAGCTAACGACAACGACTCAATTATCTTTGATTTTGACTCCGAAACAAATGAAATTCTAATCGAAGATGTTATCGTTATGAAAAGTATTGCCATCAATGGTATCAACAAAGCCAACGATTCCAGGGTAATCATCAAACAGATTACTGCCGCGAAAAATTTCTTTACACTCGCTGCCGGAGTTGTCGGAAGATTTTATAATATAATCTTCGATGGCTCTGCTGGTGCGAACAAGATTTGTATCACGGCTGTGAATGGTTCTACTATCCTGATCGACAATTGCGTATTCAAAAACATCAACAGTGGAACGGATAACGGAGGTGGTGCACGATTACAGGGAGTCATCAGAATTTACAACTCACTCTTTGAAAACAACACCTGTTCCGGTACTTATGGTGGTGGTGCGCTTTGTATTTACAATGCGGCCGATGCAATCATTGACAAATGTACTTTCGTTGGAAATTCTTCTACAGGCGGCGCAAACCGTGGTGGCGGTGCTATCGTGGCAAGGGGAACTGTTGCTACCGGACCATGTAAAGTACTTATTACCAACTCTACCTTTGCCAACAACTCATCTGAAAGCAGAGGCGGAGCACTCATGTCATCCGTGCAAACCAGCACAGGAACTACTTACCTTGCTGATGTAACAGCCATTAACTGTACGTTCACCGGGAACAAAGGAAATGGATCTGTGGTTGCTTATACAAATATCAAAGGTACAAGCGTACTTAATCTGGTAAACTGCCTGGTAACGAACAACATTGACGCTGCAGGAACTGCCTACTCCGATTTGATTGAAAATGTCGGTGAAGATCCTACCGGTAGTGCAGAAGTTAACGTCAATAACGTTATATATTCAACTGCTTCTGAATCCATTGATACTACGGGTAAAAACTGCATCCAGGTAGCAGACCCCGAAACTGCGGATATTTTCAATCAGGCACTCGAAACATTTAATACAGACAAGAAAAGACCGGTGTTAACCGATACAATGGGACATAAAGTGGCAGAAATCTCTAATACCAGTATCGCCAAAAATGCCGGTGTTGCTACCTTGACCGGATATACCATTCCAACGGATGACCAACTGGGGGCTATACGTCCAGCTACGCCTGCTATCGGCGCAGTGGAATACATTGTTGAAACAAATGTGTCAGGAGTGCATGATAATCCCCTGAAAATAATGGTTAGAAACAACTCGATATCGTTCAACGGATTATCGGGAGAACAAACCTTGAACGTTTATGCCATTACAGGTAACCTGTTACATAAAATCCGGGTTAAAAACAATGAAGATGTTTCACTGGAACATCTGTTGAATAAACTACTTATCGTTAGGGTTCAGAATAAGAGTTTTAAAGTGTTACTAAAATAACATTGTTGAATTGATTCGTTGTTTTTTGGTACCGACAACATTTTTAGTTATTAAATTAATACAGTTACTTTAAAAGTTGTCGGTACTATTTTATTGTATTTTTTAATGCTTATCTGATACTTCAGCTTTTATACGAATGAAAAAGCACCTTGTATTGATTATTATAATCTGCATGTCACTATATGTTCATGCTGATACAATCACTTTTATGACATATAACCTGGAAGCAGACAGGTGGCTTGAATTAAATTTTCAATCTTCCCGTATTTCCCGACATGCTCAGGTAATCAGTGCTGCTGGTGCAGATGTTGTATCGGTACAGGAAATAGAAGGTAACGCCAATTTCAATAAACTGAAGACAGAAACCGGATTAGCCGGTTCCTGGTTTGATATTGCAAATAACGGATACGGCATCGGAGTGCTCTGGAATCCATCCTTAGGAACACCTCAAATAACCAATGTAAAAATCAACCCGGGACCCGAATCATCAGATCCTGATGCAAGCAGGGCTTATATAATTGCTGAATTTGAGGACTTTTGTTTTATTTCTACCCATTATAGCCTGGATGCTGTTGATCGCGACAGCATGACGGCCAGCATTATTGCATTCGCGAATCAGGTTGGTAAGACGGTATTCGTTGGGGGTGACTTAAATGCAGAACCAACTTTCCGGGCATTGCAAACTTTCCAGAACAATAATTTTAAGGTGCTGAATTCTTTAACGGATATTACCTATACAACGGATAATCCAACTGTATTGATTGATTTGATTCTTGGCTTCCGAAAAACCAGTGCAAATAAATCATACAGCGTATTATCGAGAGGTATTCCAACTGCTCCCCAGGGTGTTGTGTATGCTGAAATCTCAGATCATTTTCCATATTGCGTGACGGTTCAACTAAGTGATCATGGAACTACGGTTACCAATGGAAATGCTTCCGGTCCGGGTTCTTTCTCCGATGCTTTTATG
>JAQWCZ010000255.1 GCA_028705705.1 Paludibacter sp. | reverse complement strand
CGGCAGTAGGTGTTAGCGAGTTGGTGAGAGTGTACAAATCGACTGACAGGGGAGCTAAATGGAATCAGATAGCTGAAATTGAGGGAATCACCTGGGCAAGTCTTTTCGTTCATAATAAGGATATTTATATGTTAGGTACCAGTGCGGGACATGGTTTAGGACATGTAGTTATTATTAAATCGGTTGATGGTGGTTATACCTGGACGAAAGCGACCGATTCTCAAAATGGCAAACTTACATCGGATTTGTCTTACCACACCGCTCCTGTTCCTGTTGTTTTTCATAATGGCAGAATATGGCGAACAATGGAAGATGAGAAAGGTTCCGGAGGCTGGGGACAGAATTTTCGGGCATTTTTAATGAGCGCATCTCTTAATGATGATTTATTGAAAGCAGATAGCTGGACATTCTCGAATACATTGGCTTATGATTCATCCCGTTTAAAAGGAAATTTCAAGGGTTGGCTGGAAGGTAATACGGTTCTTGCTCCTCATGGAAACATTGTAAATATATTACGGGTTGTTACCGCAAAAGGGGGTGGTAAAGCCGCTTTGATCAGCTATAATGTGGATGGAACTGTGGGGACTTTTGATGAAACCAATGGTTTTATAGATTTCCCGGGTGGAAGCACCAAATTTCATATATTATACGATGAAAAAACAAAGTTGTACTGGGCTTTATCAAATGCCGTACCGGAAAAACACAGAAGTAAAGCATATACCGAAGGAATGACAAGAAATACATTGGTGTTAATGACTTCGAGTGATTTGGTGAATTGGTCTATAAAAAAAACATTACTCTATCATCCGGATATAGCCAGACATAGTTTTCAATATACTACATTCTTAATTGACGGAGAGGATATTATTTTTGTCGCAAGAACAGCCTATGATGATGGAAAGGGAGGTGCTTATAAACAGCATGATGTCAATTTCTTTACTTTTCATCGGGTTGAGAACTTTAGAAAGTTATAAATATTTTGAAAAATTTTTCTTGAGAAATAAAAATAAAATCATTATAAAATAAAATTGAAAAAGCATGAATTTACCATTTGTTGACCTTGCGATTATTGGTGTCTCTATAATAAGTATTGTTATTTTCGGTGGTTCTTTTGTTAAGAAAAATCGTTCGGGTAGCGATTTTATGATAGCGAAGAATTTTGTACCCGGATGGGTAATTGGAGTGTCATATCTTGGAACCTATTTAAGCAGTAATACATTTATTGGAGTTGTCGGAATGGCTTTTGGTATGAATTGGAATTATTTTGTATTCAGCATGGCAATTCCGGTAGCTATATTGATATGTTCAAAGTATTTCATCCCTTTTTATCGTGAAGGAGGACAAATATCTGCATATTCTCACATGGAAAAACGCTTTGGAGCATGGGCCCGGGTGTATTGTGTTATTTGTTATTTACTGATTCAGTTTTCACGTATTGCTACCATAAGCCTGGGTGTGGCATTAGCTTTAAACGGATTGACAGGTTGGAGCATGACATCTATTATTATCGTTACTGGAGTATTAATTACTTTGTATACTGTAATGGGGGGAATGAAAGCGATAATATGGACGGAAGTGATTCAAACTGTTGTTATTTTTTTAGGAGCTGTGCTACTACTGATTGTAATTTTGGTGGATATTCCCGGAGGTGCTGAGAATGCTTTCAAAATAGCGGGTGAGCATTCCAAGTTTTCTCTGGGATCATTTAAGTTATCATTTGCAGAACCAACGTTTTGGGTTGTCTTTTTATATGGTTTGTTTATGAATGTCAAGGCTTTCGGGTTTGACCAAACATATGTTCAGCGTTATCACACTGCTAAATCGGACAAGGAAGCCCGCAAATCATTATGGTTTGGTGGTATGCTCTACGTGCCGGTATCTGCATTGTTTTTCTTTATCGGTTCCATGTTGTTTTCTTATTATCAGACACAACCCGAATTGTTAAGTGATTTAAAACACAAGTCAGCTATTACATTAGTAAAAGGGGAGAGAGTTAAAGATGAGGCTGAATTAAACATGTTGGTAGATGAAAAAGCGGCATCTTTAACTATTCCGGATGTTGCAGATCAGGCCCTTCCTCATTTTATGGCGTCAGGATTACCTGTGGGGGTCGCCGGTTTTATTCTTGCCGCTATCATTGCTGCGGCAATGAGTACGCTATGTGTGTGTTTAAATAGTGCATCAACAGTCTTTTTTGAAGATATCTATAAAAGGTACATCCATCCTGATGCGACGGAAAAGGAAGGATTATTGGTCCTAAGAATAGGAACCGTTTTGGTTGGAGTAATAGGAACCGCATTTGCATTATCAATGGTAGGAGTGCAAAGTATTCTTGCTACCTGGTGGCAGTTGACAGGTATTTTCGGCGGTGCAATGCTTGGTTTATTCCTGCTTGGCTTTATTGTGAAAAAAGCGAATAAAATTTCTGCTGTTATTTCGGCAACTATAGGAGTACTCGTGATTTTATGGATAACTTTTTCATCAAAACTTCCTGATTTTCTTCAAAGTCCTTTCCATACATATATGAGTGTTGTTATTTCAACATTAACCATGTTTTTGGTTGCATTAATTGTAATTTGGTTTAGAGGTAAGAGTATAACAAAAAGTTGATTAATTATCAAAATGTATCATAAAATGAAGAGGATCATAAGCATTCTGAGTGTACTCGCATTCTTGTTCCCGGTAATACTTTTCTCCCAACAAAAGGTGGAATGGGAAGATCCGGAAGTGTTTGCGGTTAATAAAGAAACATATAGGACAACATCTTTTCCATATCCTGATCAAACATTGGCTTTAGAAGATGATAAAGAAAAATCTCCATATTTTTTGTCACTTGATGGAGATTGGAAATTTTTTTGGGCAAAGAAACCGGATGAGGCTCCGGAATACTTTTATAAAGAAAGTTTTGATATAAGCAGATGGAAAACCATCCCTGTTCCGGGTAACTGGGAGTTCAATGGTTATGGTGTTCCCGTTTATCCCAATCAGATTTATCCGTTTCCAATTAATCCTCCTTATGTTGATAAGAATGATGATCCGGTTGGACTGTATCGTCAGGATTTTTCAATACCTGAAAATTGGAGTGAAAGACGAGTTTTTCTCCATTTTGAAGGAGCAACCACTGCGATGTATGTTTGGATAAACGGAACTTATGTCGGTTATACCGAAAATGCCAAATCGCCAGCAGAATTTGATATTACAAAGTATATCCGTAAGGGGATAAACAAATTGGCTTGTCGGGTGTATAAATATGGTGATGGCTCGTATTTGGAGGATCAGGATATGTGGCGTTTGGGAGGAATTAATCGAAGCGTTTATTTATATAGTACTGCAAATCTCCGCGTTTTGGATTTTTTTGCTCAACCCGATTTGGATAAAAACTATTTAAACGGATTATTTAACGTTGATGTTGCTTTGAAAAATTATACCAATAAAAATCAAAATCCTTCTGTTGAAGTAGTTTTGTTGAATAAAAATGGAGAAGTCGTTCTCGATGAAAAGCAAAAAACAGACATATCAGCCAATTCTACACAAAGCTTTCGCTTTTCAGGTATTGTTTCTTCTCCTTTGAAATGGACAGCTGAGACTCCTAACCTTTATAGTATGTTGATAACGTTGAAAGATGCTGAAGGTAATATCATAGAG
>JAQWCZ010000254.1 GCA_028705705.1 Paludibacter sp. | reverse complement strand
ACGGTAAAGTGATAATAGGCTATTTCAGAAAGATTGATACTGGTTAGTTTTTGCAGAATCTGTGTAGCCTTTGGTCCCTGAATAGCCAATTGAGCCATCCATTCCGATGCATTGTCCATATCAGCACCTTCGGTATTGTTGTCGTTGAGCCATTTCCAGTCTTTTTCTAAATTAGAGGCATTCACGACCAACAGATATTTCTGATATTCATAATGATACACCAGGATATCGTCCACGATCCCCCCTTTGCCATTCGGGAGACAGGAATATTGTATTTTCCCGATGGGTAATGCCGCCACATCATTGGTGGTCATGCGTTGTACAAAATCAAATGCTCTCGGCCCTTTGACCCAGATTTCGCCCATGTGTGATACGTCAAAAACACCCGCGGCATTGCGTACAATGAGATGTTCATCGATAATACCTGAATATTCAATCGGCATCAGGTATCCGGCAAATTCATGCATTTTGGCATCTAATGCCTTGTGGATGTTGATAAAAGGTGTGAAGTTCATTTTAGTTGGCAAGTTTTTTTATGATTGTTACAATAACCTGTGTTGCTTTTTCCATAGATTGAACCGGCACATATTCGAACCGACCATGGAAATTATGTCCCCCTGCAAAGATATTGGGGCAGGGAAGTCCCTTGAATGAGAGTTGAGACCCGTCAGTTCCACCCCGGATGGGTTTGATATTGGGTGTGATGCCCACTTCTTTCATGGCAGCCGCCGCGAGATCCACGATGTGCATCAATGGTTCCACCTTTTCACGCATGTTGTAATACTGATCTTTGAGTTCAACAGTGGCTGTGTTTTCTCCGAATTCCGCATTAATTTTATTGACCAGGTGCTGCATTTCTTTCTTCCTTCGCTCAAAACGATCGCGGTCATGGTCACGGATGATGTAATTCAGCGTAGTTTTTTCCACACTGCCTTCTATGCTCATCAGGTGGTAAAATCCCTCATAACCTTCCGTGTGTTCCGGTGTTTCGTGGCGGGGAAGCATGGAAATAAACTGATGTGCAATTCGTATGGAATTCTTCATTTTATGTTTTGCGTAGCCTGGATGTACGTTGATACCATTGAAAGTGACTTTTGCACTGGCTGCATTGAAATTTTCAAATTCTAGTTCGCCAATTTCACCACCATCCATCGTATAAGCCCATTCCGCACCGAATTGCTCTACATTAAAATGATGAGCACCCTGTCCGATTTCTTCATCTGGTGTAAAAGCTATCCTGATTTTCCCATGTTTAATTTCCGGATGGACAATCAGGTATTCCATGGCTGTGACTATTTCGGCAATACCTGCTTTATCGTCGGCGCCCAGTAGGGTGGTGCCATCGGTCACGATGATGTCTTGTCCCTTGTACTGCACAATTTCGGGATATTTGGATGTTTCCAGTACAATCACCTGTTCTTCATTCAACAGAATGTCATTGCCATCGTAATCTTCAACAATGCGAGGTTTGATGTTTTTGCCTGACATATCCGGACTGGTATCCAGGTGTGAGATAAAACCAATGGTTGGTATTTCTTTATCAGTATTGGCAGGTAAAGTTGCCATTACATAGCCGTTGTTGTCGAGTGTGATGTTGGTCAGACCAATGGTAGTGAGTTCTTCGACTAAATACGTTGCAAAATTTAATTGTCCCGGCGTACTTGGTGTTAGATTGGTGTTGTCATTGGAAGTTGTGTGAAAACTGACGTATTTAAGAAAACGTTCGGTAATGTTCATGAGATGAATATTTTATACACTAAATTGTTAAACTTTGGTGTAAAGTTGAGCAAAGATAACTGATTTTTGATACTTTTGCAACAATAATTTATCTATATTCCGATAGAAAAACATGAGGATTGCCATTTATTCCGGTTCTTTCAACCCCATTCATATCGGTCATCAAAAGCTAGCTGAGTACCTGATTGATAAGCAATTGGTTGATGAGGTGTGGTTCGTGGTTTCTCCCTGTAATCCCCTGAAAGATCAGGCATCTCAGATGGATGAATTCATCCGGTTGGACATGGTTGTTGCGGCTATCAACGGAAAATCACAGTTGAAAGCTTCAGATGTTGAGTTTACCATGCCCCTACCTTCCTATACCATTGATACATTGCATCAACTTACAAAACAATATCCTGAACATGAATTCGCACTGATGATCGGGAGTGATAATGCCGTGATTTTCGATCAATGGAAAAATTACCGTGAAATTCTAAAAACCTTTCCGGTTTATGTATATCCGCGAAAAGGATATGATTTTTCAACTGTTGCTAACATCTATCCGCAGATGCAATTACTGGATACACCTTTTTATGATATTTCTTCGACCCAAATAAGGGAGATGATTCAAAAGGGAGAAGATGTTTCCCGCTGGGTGAGTCCTGGTGTGTTGGAATATATCAGAGAAAACGGGTTGTATTTATAATACTTTTTTCATCCGTTATACAAAAAGCATAAAAGCTTAATTCTAAAAAACTTACCATTTTTTGTCCGTATCCAAAAAAAGTTTAATACATTTGTTCTCATATCAGATGTAAGGAAAGGCAATTTTTGAGAGCCTGAATATTGAATAACGTAAAATCTAATCATTATGCGGGAAATACTATGTTTGATAGCTGTTTCTTTCCCATTAGCGGGATTCCTGAGAAGCGCCATTGATGGTAAGAAACCGGAATATTTACTTAATATTCAAAATATCGTAAATAAATGGCATTTAGAAAACAATTGGGCAGCTCGTTTTGCGCCTTTTTTTGCACTTCTTCTTTTTGTTTTTAATCTGTTCGCCTGGAGTGTGTATGGTTTCAGCTCCATTTTTGAGTTGATTGGTTTTCTCTTCCGGAAAATCTGGTGGTTGATGATGTGGATTTGGGATGAAGTACTCCATCCTACTTTGTTTGCTTTCATCAAGTATCTCTGGCACTATTTAGTGATTTTCAGTTGGAAATTTTTTGCTTTTGCCTGCTCTAAAATTTCGGAAGGATTTCAGCAGGAAAAAATCGGATTTGCATTTAAGAAATTATTGATTTTTGGGGGAATATCAGGCTTGCTTGGTCTTGTCTGTTTAATGACGAATCATATTGTCGTGCTCGTGATAGCTGCTTTCATCGTGTTTTACCTGTTTCAATACACGGTTTTTACCACAATTTCTTTTTATCGTTCCGATGATTTTCCAAAATCCAGTGTGTTCCCGGGTTTAAAGTTATCTGTTTTGTGGCTTGCCATGTCCTCAGTAGCATCGGCAATATTAGTTGCCCTCTCTCAGTTTGCAGGAGTGTACTTAATTGCCGGACTCAGCGTGATGTTGATTCAGCTATTATTTCCATTTGCCTTGTTGTTCGGATTGGTTTTTATTGCCACTACTTTTTATTTGCCTGCATACATGCGTGAGGCAGCTAATGATGTGAAAACGTTAAAATTCCTTAAGGCTTTGATTATAAGATTTCCAAAGTTGATTGCATCACAACCATATCAGTTTGTTGGAATTGGTGTGTTGAGTATTATTCCTGTAATTGTATTGTTCCTGTTAAATATTGGGGTGAAGCAAATAACCGATAAAGATTTGAAAAGCTGGGGAGAACATGTATTACAAATTGATTACCACCTTCCCGCGTTTTTCGAAAACAGCAATCATATCAAATTACTTCAATCT
>JAQWCZ010000253.1 GCA_028705705.1 Paludibacter sp. | reverse complement strand
CTTTTGTATCCGTCGATAGAAGTATTAAGATAAATCTCATTTCCGGTTATTTCATAAGCTCTTGCCAGTGAAATAATCCACCACATCATATCATCATAGATAAACCAAACCACCTTGTTCTCCCAATTGAACCTATCATATCGATTGTATGCACCTTCATATATTTCATCAATCATTTCGCGCCAGCGAGTCTCCTCAGTTCTTTTATATGCATCCATGATAATATCCCAGAAAATGGCTTGCGTCCAAATGGCGCCTATGTTCTTTTGTTCAGTAGTTGCAAAATATAATTTATCCTTTGTGCTGTAATAATATTGATTGAAAGACACAAGCGAATTAGTGGCGTCTACCTCCGTAAATGTCTTTTTTGGAGGAAATGAGGGTATGAAAGGTGGTGGTTCTTTACCTTCACATCCTGAAATCAGTATTATCAAGGTCAAAACCAGTGTTGTTATTTTTCTCATTATATTCGAAGAAAATTTAGCAAGCAAGTGTTAGCTGTTAAATCTAACACTTGCCTCTTCAGGTTAATAGCCGGGGTTCTGAACCAACTGTTTATTTATATCGATTTCACGTTGAGGGATAGGAAAGAAGTTCTGCCTGTTTTCAAATACACGATCTTCAATCTTGGTGCGTTTATAGAAATCAGCCCCATCACCCATGATATTCATGCCATAGATCGCTTTGTTTAGTTTCTCTTTCGCAACATTCCATCTTCTTACATCAAAATAACGGGTATATTCAAACATGAGCTCTACCCTTCTTTCGGCACGAATGGCCTGTCGCATAGCTTCCTGTGTTGCCGGTATCGGTAAAGCATCTGCACCCGTTCCATACTGAGGAACTCCGGCTCTTCCCCGGATCTTATTCAGGTATTTCAGGATATCTGCATGTCCGGGTTGCGATTCATTCAATGCTTCGACATAGTTCAGATACACCTGCGCTAAACGCATCAGAATAAGCACCCTGTCATTACTACTCCATTTCCCGTCGGGTGCACATTTCCGCACGATATACCCTGTTTTGGTATAGTCGTTCTTACCTACCTCTATTCCTGAATTCCCGTTTCTTTCCATGATGGTGTACATGATGCCGTCTTTTTCGTTCAACCATTTCTGACCGTTAAATGTAATGTTAGCATAGAAGCGTGGTTCACGTTTGGTGTACATTTTCAATGACCTTCTGGGTGCAAATTCTCTTCCGGTAACAGGATCCGTATAGGCTGTCGAAATATAACCGGTTTCTTCATATCCCGCATCCGGATTTATAATCGGAGTTTTACCATCTGCTTCATATCCCAGAATCGGCAACTTTCCATTGGCCATGAAATAAGAATCAACTGCTTCCTGAACTGCCCCTAATCCACCGGCAGCTTTATAATCACCATTAGGAGCTCCATTGTGATAGGGAGTTCTGTCGTATTGCATATTTGATGTAGAATTACCGATACGGTAAAATATCATTTCCTTGTATGATGACAAGTTACTGTAGGCACCCCGCATTGCCTTACGAACCGATTGGTAAGCATCAATTTTATTATCTTCTGTCCTTTCAATTTCCAATTCGTAGTATTTTCCTTCATAATCCGATAAAAACTCAGCAGCAGCATCTGCAGCCTCTTTCCACCTGGCAATTTTTTCTGCCTGACTCAGGTTCTGTGGAAAAAGTTTTTTTCCATCAGGATTGGCCAAATTGGCATAATACACATTTTCACCACTAAACAAAGGACTTGCCTTCAATAATAGTGTTTCAACAATAAATGCCTGTGCGATAGTCTGGTCAATTCTGCCATAACCTTCATTTTGGGTAGAAACATGTTCAATCAAACCTTCACTTTTGGCTTTTCTCAATTCGCTGACAATAAAATCAGCACATTCATCCACTGTATTACGGGGTAATTGAACTTCTTCAAGCGGAGCATCTTGAGAAATAATATTTTCACCTAAAATCGGTATTGGACCATACGCTCTTAACAAATAGAAGTAATATATGGCACGTAAAGCGCGTGCTTCAGCAGTCCACTGACTTACATTTTGAGGGGTAAGTTCTTTACAGGAAGGTGCTCGCTGTATAAATTCAGTAGCAGTATGGATACCTACATACCACGATTTCCAAAGCTTTACAGCTAAATCATCCTGGGCGGTAAATGTATTGTTGTTTATGGTGTGACTTACTACGAAACCCCAAACATATTCAGCCTCATCACAACCACCAGTCCAAACACCCTGAGTTTCATACAGGGCTGAGTGATGTGCATGTCGCTCATTCGCCTCATCCGGAATATAAGTATAAACGCTGGCAAGAAAGTTACTTACTCCTTCTCTTGTTTCAAATATTTTTTCAGAAGTTAAACGATCATTCGGTATTTGATCAAAAAAATCAGAACAGGCTGAAAAAAGGACTGCCAGCAAAGTCAATATGTTGATATAAATAATTCGTTTCATAATTTTAAATATAACTGTGTTGTTAAAATCCTATGTTTAAACCAATCGACATGGATGCTATATTGGGATAGGAAGTTCCCTGTCCGGTATTCAATTCCGGATCCCAAAGTTTAAAACTACTCAAAGTCAATAGATTTGTTCCCATGCAGTAAACCGAGATATTTTGCAATCCCACGCTTCCTGCCCATTTAGATGGTAAATTATAAGATATTTGCATTGTTTTCAATCGTAAGAAATCAACATCCTTGATCCACCAGGTACTAGGTTTAAAATTGTTCATATTATCTGCTTTGTCAGAACCATAAGCCAAACGGGGATAAAACACATCTTGTCTAGGATTGTCTGTTGTCCAACGATCGTATATATTCGAAAAAAGATTTCCACCACCACCATCCCCTTTAAACGGCTGAATACTACTTCCACTCAACATTCTTTCTGCACCCGATGTGCCTTGTAACAACATCCCAAATGCAACGTTTTTATACTGAACGTTGAATCCAAAACCATAAATCATTTTAGGCACATCGCCCTGACCAATCCATTTTTCATCGTAAGCATCAATTTTACCATCATTATTTAAATCCACATATTTGATATCTCCAGCCTGCAATGCTCCAAATTGTGCAGGAAATGGTCTGGCAATTTGTTCCTTATCAACTTCCGGCAATGCTTCCCACGCATTGATTTGATCAATCTCGTCCTGCGAATATAATCCATTGGCCACCAATCCGAAAAGTCCATTGACATTACTCCCTCTTTTATTCATCCAACTATAAAGCTGCGCTGGTTGATCACTATTAATCCATTGATCTTTATTATAGGTAATATTTCCTCTGACTGAGATAATCCAATCTTTTCCGATTTTTTTATCATATTCCACGGAAGCATCAATACCTTGATTATCGACAACACCCACGTTTCCATAAGGATCTGACATATATCCAAGAAAATTGGGGATTGACATATCCCTTTTAAGCAATATGTCGGTACGATGTTCCTTAAATAAATCAATAATGACAGATAAATCATCGTTGAAGAGTTTAAAATCAATACCAAAATCCTGTTTCTGAGAAGATTCCCAGATTAAATCTACTGCATCGTTGACAACCCTGACACCGGTAGTTTTTTGATTAGTTTTTCCAAGATAATATCCGTAATTTTTGTCATAAGCATATTGAGCTAGGTACATAAACCTACGATCTCCAACATTACTGTTTC
>JAQWCZ010000252.1 GCA_028705705.1 Paludibacter sp. | reverse complement strand
GAAGCAGTTTCATTTTTACCTGCAACCCTGACACGTTCTACACCCGTTGCTTTCATAATTGATTCTACAGTTTTATCACCATACAAATCAATTAATGATCTCATTTCTAATATCCCTGTTGGTAAATAAGTAGACATCCCCTTAATTACAACATTGTTTAATATACATTTCATTGCCTGATATTAACTCCTTATTCTATTTTAACGTATATCCGCCATCAATCAGCAAATTAGCACCTGTGACCCATGAACTTGCAGTAGATAACAAGTAAATTGCAGCATGTGCGATATCTTCTGGTTTACCATAACGCTTCAGGGGATAATTATTCATTTCAACAGCTAACTGTTCTTTTGTAATTAAACCTGCGTCGAAAAGATTTGTTTCAACGATACCGGGATTAACACTGTTAACCCTGATGCCTTTGGATGCCAAATCTAAAGCAAGACCTTTTATCAACCCATTTAACGCGCCTTTAGACGCGCAATAGATTGATGATGCCACAGAAGAAATAAACACCCCCGATATGGAGGATATAAAAACTATTGATGAATTTTTATTAAGTTTTTTAGCTTTAATAGATAAGCGGCTTATTTCAACAGGTGCATAGAAGTTTACATCCATTATTGAATCAAACTTCTCTCTGGTGGCAAATTGAAATGGCAGATTACTTGTAATCCCTGCACAATGAACTACACCATCTATAGCCGGAAGTTGTGAAACCAGATTTTGAATACCATTTTCTTCTCCTAAATCTGAAACAATAAATTTATGATCAGCCTTTTGCAGATTTCGGTAAGTCTCCTCCAATCTTTCCTCATTACGTCCTGTAATAATTACCCGAGCACCCATTTTAGAGCACTCTATTGCTGTTGCTCTTCCAATGCCCGAAGATGCTCCTGTAACCAGAATAGTTTTACCTTCTAATGTAAAAGGATTATAACTCATTTTTATTTCGAAAGAGCCAGTTTAAATAAATCTTCGATAGTAGAGCTATTGCGTATGTCAGCACCGGTAATTCTTTTTTCCATTTCTTCGTCAACCATAGCAATGATGGACAGTGCTGTCAATGAACTCCATTCGGGTAAGTTTTTAAATTCCGTTTCAGCAGTAAATAATTCAATGGCTGTTTCTTCAAATTGTTCTGCAAATTTTTGTATAAAATCATTCAGTTCCATATTCTTTTATTTTTTAGAGATTTATAATATTGAGTAATTTTTAATCTTTCCTTTATATGCGGTGATATCCAGCAATGTGGTTACTTTTTTATCAGGACACATTCGCGCCACTATTTTTTGGAGTGTATCATCCGTTCCTACTTCATAGTATTCCTGCACACCGGCATTTTCCAAATTGCCAATCATTGTAGTCCAGAGTACAGGATGGGTGATATGTTCTATCAAATTCAGTTTTATCATTTCAGGGTCTGCATGTATTTTGGCATCTACACACTGACAAACAGGAATTGTGGGTGTCTGGAATTCCACAGCTTTAATAATTTCACCTAATTCAATCCGAGCTTCTTCCATATAGGGTGAATGAAAAGACCCTGAAATTGCCAAAGGGACTGCTCTTTTTGCTCCCTCGGCTTTAAAAGCCTTACAGGCTGTTCTTATTCCAGCTTTTGACCCAGTGATAACTACCTGTCCCGGTCCGTTATAATTTGCAAAATAAACCGGTTCACCGGTTTCCTCTGTTATTTCTTTGATACGCTTTTCAATGTATGCATCCGATAAACCAATAACAGCTCCCATACCAGTATCATATTTATCGCATACCCGTTGAGCTATTAACGCTCTATTCAATACTAAGTTCAATCCGTCCTCAAAAGAAAGTGTTCCATTTACCACCAATGCTGCAAATTCTCCTAGTGAGTGACCTGCCACAATATCTGGTTTTATATCTGTTTGTGTCATTGCTAGAATGACTTCATAAAGGAAAACAGCAGGTTGGGTATTTCTGGTTTCCATTAACTCTTCTTCCGTACCAAAGAACATAGTATCAGAAATTCGTCTGCCAAGAAAAGTATTTGCTTGTTCGAATAAGTCTTTGGCTATAGGAAAATTATCATAGAGGTCTTTCCCCATTCCTTCTTTTTGACATCCCTGTCCGGGAAATATAAATGCTTTCATTCTATCAATTTTTAACTCAATTTTATAGCTGGATTACCAACAACTGTTGTATCAGCTTTAACATTACGTATAACTAAACTCAGTGCACCTACGATGGCTCTTTGCCCAATCGTCACACCATGTGAAATAACTGCAGAGGTATGTATAGTAGCCGCTTCTTCCACTTTTACTCCACCCACACACACTACCTTACAATCTATTCTGCAAAAACCACCTACTATAGCATCATGTCCTATAACCGCATCGGCTTGAACAAAACAATAATCACCGATTTGGGTACAGGAACCCACATCTACTCTCCTCATGATTATAACACCAGTTCCAAGCCTGGCGTCAGGTGCAATTCTTGCAGTAGGGTGTATTAATGAAATAAATTCACCTCCTTTGCTCATTATTTTCTCAATGCATAGTTTCTTGGACTTCACACTTCCAATTGAAGTTACAAACACGTCATTCTCAGAAATGTTGTAATTGTCGATTGTATCAAGCACTTCTGGAAAACCATGAAAACCATCTAAAGAATGGAAATTATCATCAATAAATCCTTTTATTCTGTATTCTGTATTTAATCCGTTGCACTCTTTGGCGTGATAATAGATTTCTCGCCCCATGCCGCCTGCACCAATAATTATTAAATCTTTCATTAATTTTCTCCGTTAAAAGGTTCCATAGATTTTATATCTCCATCTTTATATATGCCTTCGCGATGTAAGACATTTTTAAATGTTCTTGCAATAATTTTTATATCTAACACCAATGACATATTCTCAACATACCATACATCATATTCAAATTTCTGCTGCCAGCTAATGGCGTTCCGCCCGTTCACCTGCGCCCATCCGGTGATGCCCGGTCGTACCTCGTGCCGGCGCCGCTGTGTTTCGTCATATAACGGCAGATACTGCACCAACAAGGGTCTGGGACCTATCAGCGACATATCCCCTTTGATTACATTCAGCAATTGGGGAATTTCATCTAGTGATGTAGATCTAACAAACTTCCCAACTTTGGTCAAGCGTTGTGCATCCGGCAACAAATTTCCTGAAGCATCCTTCCGGTCATTCATCGTTTTGAACTTGATCACCCTAAATATCTTTTCATCCTTCCCCGGCCGTTCCTGAAAGAAGAATGCATCTGAACCCCTGTTGGCAATGGATAACCATATCCATAATAGCAGGAAAATAGGACTTATGATAATAAAGCCGAGAAATGACAGGCAGAAATCAATTAAACGTTTTAAAAAATGTTTGTACATATATCTTGTAGTTCCGGAATAAAAGTGGATTCATAAATCTGCATTAAAAGCTTTCAATATTTTCAGTTTCAGCTCTTCAGAATAATCATCCTCATAAATAATTGAACAAATAATTTCACGTAGTAAATCTTTGGTAATTCTACCTGCTGCAAGATGATAGGAAACAGCCTCCGTTTTTTCCGCAAACTTTTGTACAACAAATAAATACCCATTATTGAGTAAAAATTTCATTCCCAATGCTATTGCTATGCGTTTGTTTCCATCTAAGAAAGAGTGGCTTTTATTGGCAACAAAGACCAA
>JAQWCZ010000251.1 GCA_028705705.1 Paludibacter sp. | reverse complement strand
AGATTTGTCATAATTGCTGTACTGGCAATAGGTGTTATCGGCACTTTTATATTTTTATGGAAAAAATCGCAGCCTAAAGTCATCAGATATGAGGTTGTTGAAGTAACTCAGGGTAAAATTGAAAAGAAAACCGTTGCAACAGGGAAGGTAGAACCACGCAACGAAATTCTGATTAAACCACAGTTATCAGGCATCATTTCAGAAATATACAAAGAAGCTGGCGATATTGTAAAGGCAGGTGATATTATTGCAAAGATCAAGCTTATACCTGATATGGTTACGTTGAACACTGCCGAATCGAGGGTTGTAAGAGCACAACTGGCATTTGATCAAAGCAATACAAATTTTAAACGGGATCAGAAATTATTTCAGGAGAAAGTAATTTCACGCGAAGAATTTGAAAAGAGTCAGTTACAGTATCATAATGATAAAGCTGAATTAAAGGCAGCAGAGGATAATCTAAGTTTGACACGCGACGGGATTACCAGTGATAAAACATTGTTGAGTAACACCTTGGTTCGTTCCACAATCAACGGAACCATCCTGGATATTCCGGTTAAAGTAGGAAATTCGGTTATTCAGTCGAATAATTTTAATGACGGAACAACCATTGCTTCTGTTGCTAATATGAACGACATGCTATTTGTTGGAAAACTTGACGAAACAGAAGTCGGTCGCATCAAATCGGGTATGCCCATGGAAATTACCATTGGAGCTATTCAGGATGTAAGATTAAACGCTGTGTTGGAATACATTGCCCCAAAAGGGGTTGAGAGTAATGGTGCTATTATGTTTGACATGAAAGCAGCAGTCAAAGTTCCCGATGATGTGTATATCCGTGCTGGTTACAGTGCCAATGCCGAAATTATTTTCGACCAGGCAGAACAAATTTTAATTATTCCCGAAAGTTGCCTGGAATTTAGTCAGGACAGCACTTTTGTGCATATGCTCAAAACGGAAGAACCACAGACGTTTGAAAAGAAACAAGTTGTGACAGGCCTATCCGATGGTATCAACATCGAAATAAAAAGTGGTTTAAAACTAAAAGACAAAATACGTGGGGCTGAAATTGTAGAGAAGAAACCGTCTGTAAATTAATTTCTAAGTAGTAAAAAGATGATTTTAATTCAATGTTAAAATGAAAAAAAAGCTATTTTATATAGGTGCCCTCATGTTTTTGATAACCCTGAATTTGTCAGCCCAAAGGGTATATACCTTACAGCAGTGTATTGACACAGCGCTGCAAAACAACAGGAATGTAAAGCAACAAGATATAAACCGTCAGTCAAAAGCAATAGCATTCGAGCAGGCTCGCATGGATTTATTACCCAATTTGAATGCGTCGGCCGGACAGAGTTTTATGCTGGGTCGTTCTTTAATTGCTGACAATACTTACAAAAATGTAAACTCATCTCAAACATCATTTAATATTTCAAGCGGTATTACCTTGTTTGACGGGATGAAGATGAAATATAATATTGATGCCCGAAAGGCAGAGATGAAAGCATCAGAAGCCGATCTGGAAAAAATCAAATCGGATATTGAACTGAATGTGACGGTTGCATTTTTACAGGTGCTGTTATACAAGGAAAATTTGCAAACACTGGAAGCACAGCTTGAACTGACCAAACAAAAAATTGAACAGAAAACAGCACTTGTAAATGCAGGAAAGCAACCCGAAGGTGAACTGTACGAATTGAAAGCACAGTTAGCCAGGGAAGAAATGAATCTTACACAAGCTAAAAACAATCACAAGCTTGCTTTGTTAGACCTTGCTCAAATTATCGAACTGGATAATTTTGAGAATTTTGATGTGGAAAATTTCGGAGATATTTTAGTTCCAGAACAACAACTCTTATCAGCTGAAGAGGTATATCGTTCTGCTGTTCAAAATCGACCGGAGATTAAAGGAGCCGAGTACAGGCTTCAGGGCAATATGAAAAATGCGGATATCGCGCGGTCTGCTTTTTTCCCCTCACTGAGTTTTGGCGCTCAGGTGGGTACGGGTTATTATAATTTAAGTGGAATTCCCAACGAAGCTTTCAATAAGCAATTAAATGATAACCTCAGTACCAATGTTGGTTTTAGTCTTCAGATACCCATTTTTAACCGATTTGAAGTTAAAAACCGGGTATCTGCTTCGAAGTTAGCGATTGAAAGCAGTAAGTTGGATATTGAAAATGTCAGGTTTGAGCTTCGGAAAACCATTCAGCAGGCATATCAAAATGCGTTGGCTGCACAAGCCAGGTATGCAGCAGCTCAAAAATCGGAAATTGCTTCAAAAGAAGCGTACCGGTATGCTGAACAAAAATACGAAGCCGGAAGGGCATCGGTATATGAATTATATCAGGCAAAATCAAATCTGACACAAGTGTTATCGGAGCTTTCTCAATCGAAGTATGAGTATGTATTGAGAATTAAAGTGTTAGAATTATTAAAATGAATGCAGATAATATAAAATCCCAGATGCGAAAAGGTTATCTAGAATATTGCATCCTGCTTATTCTGAAAAAGAAAGCCTCTTATGCATCTGATATCATTTCCGAACTAAAGGATGCGAAAATGATTGTAGTGGAAGGTACATTATATCCTTTACTGACGCGCTTAAAAAATGCGGATTTGCTCGACTACCGCTGGGAGGAGTCTTTACAAGGACCTCCGCGGAAGTATTATGAAATGACAGAAAAGGGAAACTTCTTTCTGGAAGAACTTGAAAACGCTTGGGAAGAAGTAAACCTGGTAATAAGTAAATTAAAAGCATAACAGAAAAATTAAAAAGCAATGAAAAAGACATTGACGATAAACCTGAATAATACGGTTTATCATATTGATAATGACGCATATGAACTACTGAAACAATACCTGAATGAGGTAGAGGAGCGTTTGTCTCCCGATGAAAAGCAAGAGGTAATGGCTGATATTGAAAGCCGCATTTCAGAACTTTTCAGTGAAAAACTTCAAAAAGGTAAGAATGTGATTAATATTCAGGATGTTGAAGAAGTAATTAATATTCTGGGTAAACCCAATCAATTCAGTGAAGAGGAAGAAGAAACAGAAAAAGAAACTAAAAGTTCAACAAGAACAGAAGGTGGTAAGTTCAGAAAAAAATTCTACCGCGATCCTGATAATGCTGTAATAGGTGGTGTTGCAGCCGGTTTGGCTGCTTTTATTGGTTGGGATGTTGTGTTGGTAAGGGTACTGTTGATACTAATCCTGTTGTTAGGATGGGGAACAATTATTCCGATTTATCTTGTTGTGTGGTTAATTGTACCACCAGCCAGGACTATCTCGCAGAAACTTGAAATGCAGGGAGAAGACGTGACGGCTGAAAGAATTAAGTCCGAAATCAATAATCTTAAAAATTATGTTGAAAGTGATAAGTTTAAAGAATCAGCAACAGGAGTGGGCAACAAACTAGGTGAAGTAATTCGGGCTATTTTAAAAGTGTTGCTGGGCTTTATTGGTGCCATCATGGGCTTTGTAGGTTTTATATTGCTGGGAGTGTTATTACTATTACTATCATTCCTGATTTTTGAGCCATCAATTTTTACCGGTTTTGTGCCTGATTTGAATATCTTTTCACCCGACCGCGCAGTTCTGATTGTTATTTCGTTGTTACTAATTGTCGGTATTCCAATTTTTATGTTGATTTACTGGGCGATCAAGATTATAACCGGGAAAAGGGAAC
>JAQWCZ010000250.1:708-3710 GCA_028705705.1 Paludibacter sp. | reverse complement strand
TTGATAATTTCATTTTTACTTTTAAATTGAATCTACCGACTTATCAGTAGTATTTTTTTCTTTAATCATTTCATATTCTATGTGATCAATAAGCTCATTGATTTCCAGGCAATCCTCAAGTCTGATATCTCCAATCCTGGTGCGTTCAAGCGCAGCTAAATGAGCTCCACTATTTAATGCCAGTCCGATATCCCTTGCCAATGCCCTGATATAGGTTCCTTTACTACACACAACTCTTAACTTCAGAAAAGGAGGTGTAAAATCAAGCACTTCTATCTCATCAATCACCAATAATTTGGGTTTCAAATCAATTTCCTGTCCTTCTCGTGCATAATCATAAGCCCTTTTTCCTTCAATTTTTACCGCGGAATAAACTGGCGGAACTTGCCGGATTTCCCCGATAAATGTTGGGATAACTTGTTGCACCATTTCCGACGTAATATGTTCGATCGGATAAGTAGCATCAACGGGAAGTTCCTTATCAAAACATGGAGTTGTTGCTCCAAGTTCAAGTGTTGCAATATATTCTTTTGTCTGATACTGATAGCTTTCTATCAGTTTGGTTGCCTTGCCGGTGCAGATAATCATTACACCTGTAGCTAATGGATCCAATGTTCCGGCGTGTCCAACTTTTATTTTTTTTAATTGAAGTGTTTTTCTGATTTTCCATCTGATTCGGTTCACCACGTTAAATGATGTCCAATGTAATGGTTTTTTTACCCATAATACTTCTCCTTCACTAAAATTCATCCGGAAACTAATTATAATTTTACGATTGATTTTACAGTAACTTTTTTACCGAATAGTTTCAATAACGCATATACTAGAGATAATAAAATTAAAAAAGGTAGTCCATCCGGTACAGGTAAGAATACTACGTCATCTTCGCATGAATCATCATCGTTTCCTCCAGGATCAGGGACGCCTGAATTATTTTCAGAGAAAGGTTGATATTGTGCTGCTGTTGAATTTTTATTATTTCCATTTGATGCTGTGCTGTATGATGAAGATAATGAAGATAATGAAGATTTACTTAACTTGTTAACCGGCAATGTACTAGAAGCGCTTCCTGATGCTAACATGCCACCGGAGGTTCCATCGGTTGTTGTTGAAGAGGAAGAATATGCTGAATTTTTAATGTTGTATACCGGTTGTAAATATTTTTTCCCGTTTTTCACCCCTACTACACCTGGCACTTCTCTGTTTTGTAAAAACTCATTAGCGTGAAACTGTCCTGATGAATAAGAAACCTGTACGTTATTGTTTGATAGCATCTGAACAGAAGATTTATTCCCACTTTTACTTGCATTAAAAGATTTTAAATTCTTATAAGAAACAGGATGATATATTAGTTTTTCGCTATAATCATTTTCCCGGTAAGATGAGTCATATAATGTGCTAATCGCAAAATAAACGATAACAGCAACAACTGTTAAGGCAATAAACGATATGAAAGATCTATTTTTCATTATATTTGATATATAGCATTTTGAACCAATAAATAATCAATACTTTGCATTAAAACTTGTTTAATTAATGATAACTTTTTGTGTAACCTTTCTCTTGTCAGTCTCCACTTGAATCAGATACACTCCTTTGTCATATTTTGGGAAAACAGCAATGTTTTCAGTGTTTAATTGAAGTGAGGACAACAAGCTCCCTGATAAGTTATAGAGACGTACAACTCCATTTTCCGTTGAATAATTATTCACATAAATACGTTGAGATCTGACATAAGCCGGGAATATTTCCTGTTCATTGTTCTCAGATTCAACAGGCATTGTCAATATTTTAAATCGTTTGGTAATATCACCGGGACTTGCCCTGAAACCATAACTTGAACCGTCTGCAGTTATATCAGTTATTGTATTCGTTTGAATATCGTAAAGCAGCAGTTGAGCATATTTTGTTTCAATATTGGTATGTCTGAAATGTAACATGCAAAATTCTTCTTCATTTGTTGCACGTATTGCTAAATAAGTCTCATTTATATTATCTGTTGCGTGTATTTGAAAATTACCTTCTGATTGTGTTGCGTAGAGTTGTAATATGCTATCGTTTAAAAATTTACGGCCATCCCATCCATTGTCATAAGATGGAGTACATTGTTCATCAGTAAATAACCACACCCGATCATATTGGTTGTTTCCGGATAAGGTTACAACAGAGCACACATATTCGGAATTTTCAGGGATGAAACTGCGTACACGTTGTTGCTGTGTATTCTTAACCAGGTTGCTGTAATTAAAGCTAACTGTCTTACCGCTGGCTGGTGGTGTATTATGGTCGATTACACCAACCATGAAACCTTGCATAGAAGGAATCACGGCTGTGGTGGGCGTGAATCCTGCAATATTTTTAGGAATAGCAAGATATTGTCCCGGCATTACTACGTCGTCATCGTTCCAAATAGAAACCGTACCATGATTTCCGGCATTATTACGCCAATCATTGAAACTCCCGGTAGTATAAATATAAACAGTTGCTTCCATACCGCTTCCAAAAACCATATCTTTCACACTAATCGCGGCTGTATAGGGATTCGAAAGTAAATGCCAGCCTTTATAATATGAACCATCTGTCACGGGTAGTTCACCTGTGTTCAGGTTGTCATTTACTAATTGACCTTCGAAAATAATCTTTTTTGGATCTGGTCTGTTCACGATTTCGTATCCTTTAAATTTTTCGAGAACAGAATTGTGTACAAGTTGAATCCATTGTTTCCCTTCTACTGTAGTTTGTTTTGCTTCATCGTAACGTCTTATGGCTGATTGATAAAGGTATGGATCATAATTACTCAGTGTATAATTGTGTACAGGTGGACCGAAGAACTGCCATACATATTTATCGTTGGGACATTCACAATCTCCAACAGTATATGCTTTTGACCACATTTCTACTGTTCCGTAAACAGGATTTGTTTCGTTGAGAAATATAAACGAACCATTTGCAAATCCATCCCCGGCTTTGATTAAGATCCGGTTTTGATTGTTTGTATTTAT
>JAQWCZ010000250.1:0-698 GCA_028705705.1 Paludibacter sp. | reverse complement strand
CCGTTTACAATTAAAGATTTTTCAACCGGAACAACTAATTTTTTATCAGTCAGGTTAATTAAGCTCCCAATCGTACGATCAATATCAAGATATAAATCATTCATGGCAGCAGCACCATAATTGGAAACCGTGGCAAATTCAATATTTTCTCCGGCAGCAGGGACGTAACCGCCTGTCCAGTTGGAAGCCGTTCCCCAATCAGTACCATTGGTTCCGAACCAGTAATTTGTTGTTGGCAAAACTGTCATAACAACTGTGTTGCTTGTAGCCGGGTTGTTAAGTGCACAGGTAATACTGGATGTAAGTCTACAAGTAATAACGTCACTATCCTCCAGGGTTGAGCTGGTGAAAGTCGTACTATTCGTTCCAACCGGATTTCCGTTAACGAACCATTCGTAAAGCGGACTGGTACCCGGATTTTCAGGAGTTGCAGTGAATGTTACCGGTGTGTTTTCCAGAATCGTATTTGCAGTTGCAGAAATACTAATTCCAACAGTTACATTCGGTGTTACGTTGATTTCTACACTATCAGTGGCAAATAAAACCTGTCTTAATTCGATATCATCCAGTGTCAAGTCGTTACCTGATGCAATTGTGTTCTGATTAATCAGTTCCAGGTTAATAATCGAATTGGTTCCTGAGTTTGTGTTGTAAACAAATTGTTTTATATCACAAGTTGCAAAATTAGCTGTATAAAC
>JAQWCZ010000249.1 GCA_028705705.1 Paludibacter sp. | reverse complement strand
GCACCTGATATGGGAGCTTTTGAGTATAATACTGCATCCTCATTAATACCAATTCGTCCGTTAAATATTGTTTCAGACAAGTATTTTGTAAAATTAAAAATTGGAGTTCCTGTCACCATAAACCTTACTATCGGAGAGTTGGAACAGAGTACTGAAATTCAGATTTGCAAAAGTTTGGACATGGATTGGCTGAGTATTGTTCCTGATAAATATACTATATCTTCAAATTCGAATATTAAATTAACTCTGACTGCCACCAGATCAAAGGAATATCGTCAACTGGGAATATTGTTGGTTCGAATTAGCAACGGCTTGTCTGTTCCTATCTCGCTTTCAGCCAATTAATCAAATATCTTTGAAAATAAGAGACTGCAAACTTAAAATAACAGATAACAAACCTGTTTGCAATTTTATGTGTATAGTTTTGTAAAAGATTATTTATTGAATCAATCACAATGAGAAATATTACCATCATCATAGTTGTTCTATCTAACATAACTCTTATGTTAGCTCAAGATGGTTTAATTTTATTTGATTATTTTAAACTTAAATGCGATGGCTCTGAATATGTAGAAAATGACGATATTTTTAATGATTTTACTTCTGTAGGTGCCTGGACAAAATCGTCGTCAAGTAAGGGAAAAACGTCTGGCCCTGTTATGATAAACATGGATGGTAAGCGTTTGTTTTATGCTGATTATATTGGTTCAGAAAAGGGAAATGCGATGCAGATTAGTTATCTCAATCAGGCTAACTCAATCACTACGAATATTAAAAGGGGCTCTTCTCTATGTTTTACAGATAAACCTCTATCTTATTCAAACGCTGTTTATTCAGCATTTTTACTGGATTTGTCGAATCATCCCAATACAACTGAAGAGCAGGAAATATTTGATTATCATAAATCTGGTGGTATCAGCAGAGGACGTGTTTTTATGAAATTTTCTTCTGCTGAAGAATCACGAAATGTAGTATTCGGTATTAAATATAATAATGAATCAATTTCTAATTGGAGTACCCCAGTTTCTGTTTCCTCTCCAACCTTATTAGTAGTGAAATTTACAAAGAATCTCCTTAACGACAGTTTTGAATTATTTGTTAATCCCACACCTAATCATGCCGAAGAGAATCAAACCGAGAATTTTAAAGTATCTGGCGGTAAAGAAGATTTACGTTTTGTT
Source organism: Paludibacter sp. (assembly GCA_028705705.1). GTDB lineage: Bacteria > Bacteroidota > Bacteroidia > Bacteroidales > Paludibacteraceae > Paludibacter. The sequence goes on along the minus strand of JAQWCZ010000249.1, from coordinate 2,547 downwards.
TCCTTTTACATGGAAAATAAACGTATTATGAAAATTGGTTCAATACGAATTGCAAAAACCTTCATTGATGCTGTTTCCTCCATTAGTTTAGGAGCTGTACACCCGACGGAAAATTCAATGATTGTTAGGGCTTACAACAATTCTCTTTATTTTGAGCGACCGTTTGAGGGAATAGTTTCTATCTATTCCTTAGGTGGAACGATATTACAAGAATCAAAACTAGAACACGAAAAATCCGTTCGTTGTTTTTTGGGAAGTGGTATTTTCTTGGTTCGTACAATAAGTAGTAACAATGTAATAAATACGTATAAAATATATTTTGACAACTGAAAATCTTTTATTTTGCTGATTTTCTTCAATATTTTTGATTTAAGAAAAAACAACTACTAATATATTTACAAATATTCACACAAATAAAAAAACAGTGGTCGTTGAAATTAGCACATTGAATTGATTGAGATTATAAGGAAATTAATATCATCTATTAAATAACAAAAACTAGTACTAATGTGGGGATACCCCGGTAAATTTTATTATTATGAAAGCAAAATTATTATTACTTTTATGTACATTTGTTTCAACAATGGTTTTTTCTGAAACAGCATTCACGTACAACCCCGTGACAAAAGCACCTTTCACTCAGGAAACGTTTGACAGTTTTTCTGGAAGTGTTCTGATTAATATTCCTGCAGGGGAAGTTGTAAATTTTGAAGGTTCTATGACGATACCAAGTGGGACAATACTCACGATAAAAGGAATGGAAGGAGAGACTAAAGCAACATTTCCATCTAATAGTGTTGTTTTTGCAGCAGGTTCGACCGGAGGGTCTTTAAATTATGAAAATCTTTATTTTACAGGTGGTAGCATTTATGCTCAATCAGACAATTCAAACTCGACTATTGACAATGTATCATTTACCAATTGTGATTTTTATCAGATCTCAAATAATTTGGTGGTACTAAAAGCTTCTTCTGGAACATTAAATAACCTCACCATTGAAAAATGTTTCTTTAATGAATGTCCGACTAGTACCTCAGATGACTTAATCAGAGCTTATGACCCATCCAGATTGAATAATGTACTTATTAACAACAGTTCTTTTCGTAAAATTCCACGTTCATTAATTAATAATAGGATATATAATATGGTAAAGTTGACCATATCTAATTGCACATTTAATGAATTTGGTAGTTCGCAAGGATTTATTCATCTATCAACAAACCTGTACCCAACAAACGGTTTAGATATAACAAATTGCATTTTCGGAAAAACAAATGGAACAGGGATAAATGGTATTACAATTAAAAAAAGTCTTGCTCAAATTACTATTATCAACTCATACACGACTTCTGATTGTGTGTTTTCAACAAATCCAATTGTAGGAAACACAACTACATTTACAACATATCCTAATACAGCCTCTAATCTTTTTACCGATCCTAGTACCGGAAACTTTAAAATCAAAGATGTCAGTTTTATCGGTAAAGACTCTGCTGGAGATCCACAGTTTTATTATAACATAGGAACAAATTCAAGTACTTATGGATTAGAAAAGAATGATATAATTTGGTTGATGAAAGATGCCATTAAAATATCAGCGGATATTGTATTTGTGAAGGTTTTTAATTTAAACGGACAATTAATACTACAAAGTTCAGACAAGGAAATATCTACTAATACATGGGATAAAGGCGTTTATGTTGTACAGGTAGATGCTGATGGTTATCAATTTACACAAAAATATTTGAAATAATTCATTTCAATATTTTTTTTTACAGAAAAGGATAATTTGAAAAAATTGAGTGCTTGTATGCTATTTGATAAATTGTTGATGTGATAAGATAATTTTATCACAAACTCTATTTTAGTCTTTATTCCATGAAACATTCTCAAGTTAGTAAATCAGATTTGATGATTCCCACCCTTTTGTTTGCTTCTACTGCTTTTTCGTTAGCAGCTGAATGTAAACAAAAGAATTCAGGCGACCGTCCAAACATTCTATTTGTTATTTCTGATGACCAGTCATATCCGAATGCATCAATTTATGGCAATAAGATATTTGAAACTCCTGCATTTGACAGGATTGCAAAATCGGGTGTGCTTTTTAATAATGCTTATGTAACTTCTCCTGGTTCATCTCCATCAAGAGCAAGTATTCTGACAGGTAGATATCCTTGGCAGAACGAAGAAGCGGGTACCCACGACAGTCGTTTTCAAACGAAATATATTAGTTATCCATTTGTGTTGGAAAAAAATGGCTATCATATAGGTTATACCGGAAAAGGTTGGGAACCAGGTAATTTTAATGGATGGGAACATAATCCGGCGGGACCTTCTTATAATACAGAAAAATTGACACCACCTTATACCGGCATTTCTGATTGCGATTATGCTGCAAATTTCGAGGTTTTTTTAAATAACAGAAAAGATGGACAACCGTTTTGTTTTTGGTTCGGATGTTGGGAGCCACATAGAAGATTCGAAAAAGATAGTTATCAAAAAGCTAAAATAAATTTAACCAATATAGATGTCCCTGATTTTCTCCCG
>JAQWCZ010000248.1 GCA_028705705.1 Paludibacter sp. | reverse complement strand
AATGTAGCAACATTGGTAAGCATCTTTATTCCAAATCTGTTGTACAAAGGAGAATGCATGCTGATGACAATCAGTTTGCCTTTGTCAACATATTTCAGATCCTGTTGCAACCAATCTAATTGCTCCTGTGAAATTTCTTCCTTATAATCCGGACGTGTATTGTAGATGATATTGTCTAACGCGATAAAATGACAATCACCACGGTTGAAAGAATAATAAGCTGGTCCGAAATAAGACTCATAATAATGCGAAGACTCATAATCGTTTCCTTTGATTTTTTCATCGTAATCGTGATTGCCGATTACCTGGAAAAACGGGAAGGACAATTGTTGAAAAGCCTTCACATAATCAGGATACATCTTGGGTGCGTCCCAAAGCAAATCGCCGGCTGTCATCCCGATAAATGCAACTTCATTCGGGTAATTGTTTTTAAGCTTTTCAATATCAGGCAATGGCTCTGCTGTGAAACGTGTCATATCAGCCGGAATTTGTGCTTGCGGGTCAGCCATGACAACAAACACCAACTGTTTGTCTTTCTCTTTCTTTGTCAGTGTGAAATCCACCGTAATATCAGTCGTTGTTCCTTTAACAGACTTGTAGAACCGGGGAATGTTGCCTTCATGAGGAATATCACAATCAGCAGGAACTGATATAAAAATATGTTTCGCAAGATTCGTACTTTGAAGCGTGTAGTCCCCTTCATTATTAGTACTGGTTACCCGAAAACCATCACTTACCACTACATTGGCAATACCCGTATTTTCAGGAGTCGACACTTTGCCGGTAACCGTAAATGAAACTAAAGTTGTTTGTGCATGCAAACCGGTTGTAAGCAGTCCGCATATAAACACAAATAAAGCAAGGTATCTAATTGAATTCATGATAAAAAAACACTTTTTCTGATGTAATTATTTCCTTGATTACCCTGTCCAGTTTATAAACAGAAATTATTTAATGCACTCTTGGTTGAAAGCCTGACCATCAATCCATAAAGTAACAATATACACCCCTGCAGGAAGATGATTTACATTGATGCTCCTTTCAGAACCAGTAAAATTTTTCTGTTCCAACCTACGTCCGCTTAAATCCGATACCCTAACAACAATATTGGGAATACTTACTACAGACTTAACATCAAAACAATCGGTTAACTGGTTGTAATAAACCTGCACATCCTGTTTATTCAAAATTGATTTTACACTTGTCGCGGAAGTGGTTAGCTGTTTCACCTCCGAAGCATTCGACACATAGGTACCATCGGTAGCCCGAACCCTGTAGTAGTAAGTTTTATTTTCTTCAAGTCCGGTTACTACATGTGACGTGCCGTTGACAGCTACACTTTGATATCCAGAAACAACATCAATTGCCTTCCCTTTGATATAAATGTTACCGATACGACTGGTTCCTCCACTGGTTACGATATAAGACGAAGCTCCGGATGTACGTAACGAGGAGGTCATTGTCCACCTTATAGAAACATTTTCCTGATTGTCACATGCGGATGGTAAAGCCAGGTCAGTCAGTATACTGGTCGGGCCATAAGCAGCACTTGGCATAACCAGATCACTATGAGGAACATCAATCCAGGTATTTGTATTGTTTAAGCGATATTGAACTTTCATGTTTTTCGGACCGTTAGCAGATGAATACTGCCAGGATGACAAAGTTAATCCATAAAATCCTGTGGTATTCACATCAATCTGAAAATGTTTTTCATATACCCCATCTTCCCAGCCAGTAGAAGAAATTGCGTAGGGATTGGATTCTGTACCACTTCCGGCACCATAAGGTGTCGCATTTGAAGCGTTACCGGTTGCTGTACAACTAATATATTTATTTTCATTATTGACTGTAAAAATATTGGGTTTAGCCAAAGTTCCTGCTGCATAGATTTCAGGAAATGTCCAGGCCGCTAGTACCGTTGAATCAACTACCGTAAAACTTTCACTTTCTGAAACATCCAACAAATACCGGGTAGCATTGGGATATTCACTCCAGGAAGCAGTAAAGCCGGTTGCATTTACATCAGAGGCTTCGTTCATAACCGGACTGGCAGCAATGTTAGGTTCACCCGTCAGCCACACGTCATCAATCCGAATGCCGTTGGTTGAACTGGCCGGTTTCACAAAGCGCAGGCCCAACCCGTTGATTGCGGCATCTTCAGGCAGAATTATCACAGGACTGCGATACCATCCGGAAGGTTGAAATATCTCATTGAATAAGAAAAAAAGCTGAACCCAGGTCGTTCCATTCCAATAATACACATCTAAGTCGCTCCTCACATCCGCACTGGTTTTACTATATCCAAAGGATAATTGAATATTTTTGAAATCAGAAGCGTCAATGCCGTTTATGGCAAAACCTCTCTCTGTGCCGGGTTCTTCAGCTTTGAAATAAACGTTGTTGCTCCCAGAGCATTCAGGATAAGGAGGTGTTGCCGATACACTTACAACCGTTGACCTCACATCTGGTTGATTTGGACAGTCGCCTGCACTAATCGTGATATTTGAATTATGCCAGCCTGTCCACGCCAATACAGAAGGAAACGGATCAGTAGTCGGAGCTGATTCTCCCATGCTTTCTGTAAAGAAAACCTGTTGGTTATAGTTCTTATCGGGAATTTTATTTAAATACTCTGTATAGATATTCCCAAAATCATCGGTAACAACCACCTTTATCTCCGCGGTTGGGTCATTTGGTGTATAATAAAACAGCGTTGGTGTGGTAGCCGGTTCTGAACCCGGTTTTCTGGCCGGTTTTGTCGAACCGATATAAAAATCGTAGGCAACAGGATCATAACCGGTTGTTTTAATCATATTTCCTTTGAAAACTTCATTTTCATACACTTCCACCTTCCAGCCCGAAACGTAATTCCACACATTGGCAACAACACTATTACTGAGAGCAGTCACCGCACCCACCGGATAGACACGCATCTGATAATCCTGAGTGCGATTGGTTGACATGTAATAATGATTTACCAGTTTGTTGCCGTTGATTTCGAAGATACCATAACCGTTAGGACATCCATCCACATTGACATCACCCGCCCAGGAATCTCCCATGGTTGGATTCAGCGTATACTCAACCATGTCTTTGTTTATCACGGTCTTATTCATTCTGTGTGTGTGTCCGGAGATAAAAACAACTTTATAGTCACTCAGGATGTTGATCAATTTACCGAGATTGGTCACACCAATATTCCCATTTCTTTTATATGCAGGAACATGCATGACAACAACAATGAGTTTGTTTTTATCAACATAGCTCAAATCCTGTTGCAACCAGTCCAGTTGTTCCTGTGTAACTTCTTCTTTGTAATCCTGTCGGGTATTATAAATGATATTATCCAACGCCACAAAATGACAGTCACCACGATTGAATGAATAATAAGTTGGTCCGAAGTAAGACTCATAATTGTGTGACGCCGCGTAATCATTACCCGTGGTTTTCTCGTCATGGTCGTGATTTCCGATGACCTGATAAAATGGGAAAGATAATTTCTGAAATGCTTTTACATAATCGGGGTACAAGGCAGGGGCATCCCAAAGCAAATCACCTGCAGTCATCCCGATGAAGGTAACATCACGGGGATAGGTGTTTTTGAGCCATTCGATATGCGGCGTAGCTTCGGCTGTAAAACGTTTCATGTCGGCAGCAATTTGTGCTTGCGGATCGGCCATGACTGTCAGCACGAGATGTTCGTCCTTATTCTGTTTCGTGAGCGTAAAATTGACCGTAATG